>JBFLWC010000001.1:0-3215 GCA_040758415.1 Bacteroidota bacterium
ATATTTTATAAAATAAAAAAAGAGCAACCGCAAACCGATCACTCTTCTTTCAAATTAGTTTATGAAGCTAAACTCTAACCGCCTTTTTTCTGTGGCGTCTTTGTTGTTTTTACTTTTTTCTCTTTGACATCAATTTTTTCTTTATGCGCTTTTTCTTTTTGGGGTTTAGGAGCGGCTGTCTTTACAGCTTTTTCTTTTTTCTCTTCTGCTGCAGCTTCTGTTGTATCAGCAGATTTATCTTCTCCCTTTGTTTTCTTAGGAGCTTTCGGTTTTATTATTCCGCTGAAATCCACCAACTCTATAAATGCTATTTCTGCTCCGTCACCTTTTCTTTGACCCCGGCGAATAACTCGTGTATAACCGCCTGCTCTATCCCCTATTTTAGGAACGATATTACTAAACAATTCTTTTACTACATCTCTATCTTTGATTTGATCGGAAACATATCTTCTTGCATGAACAGAATCAGTTTTCGCTTTTGTAATCAGCGGCTCAACAAATCCGCGCAGTTCTTTTGCTTTAGCAGTTGTTGTAGTAATTTTTTTATGCTGTAATAAAGATGTAGCCAGCGCTCTTAAAGTTGCAAGCCGATGACTTGCAGTTCTTCCTAATTTTCTTCCTTTTACTCCGTGTCTCATTCTTCAACCTTCTGGAAATTCTATTTGTTGTCTTCTGGGTTATCTTTTATATACTTGTCAACATCCATCCCGAATTCGAGCCCGTGATTTTCAACGATCTCAATTAATTCAGCCAGCGATTTTCTGCCAAAGTTTCTAAACTTCAGCATTTCACTTTCGTCTTTTTTAACAAGGTCTGCTAAGTTTTTTATATTAGCAGTTTTCAAACAGTTATGAGAACGTACACTCAATTCGAGATCGTCAATACTTGTCAGTAAAATTTTTCTAATTCTTTCTGCTTCGGTATCTTTTTTACTTACAACTTTTTCCTCTTCTGGCTCCGGCTCAAAGTTGATGAAAAATTGAAGATGATCTTTCAAAATTTTAGCAGAACTAGAAATAGCTTCTTCAGGACTTATCGAGCCGTCTGTTTGAATTTCCAAAGTGAGTTTTTCAAAATCATTTTTTTCGCCAATACGAACATTTTCTACTTCGTAACGAACATTAACAATAGGAGTAAAAACCGAATCAATCGGTATAGTTCCAATTGTCATCTCTGGAATTTTTTGTTCGTTAGCCGGAACATACCCCTTGCCCATTCCAAAACGCAGTTCCATATTTAATTTAGCGTCCGAGTTCAATCTAGCCAGGTGAAGTTCCGGGTTCAATATTTCAATATCGGGGCAATGTTTTTGAATGTCGCTGGCTTTAAATTCTTTTGAGCCGCTCAAAGAAATTTCGCAGCCGGTAGTTTTTTTGTTTACAATCTTCATTCTAACTTTTTTCAAGTTAAGAATAAATTCTGTAACGTCTTCAACTACACCTGGTATTGTGGAAAATTCGTGAAGCACGCCTTCAATTTTAACAGCATTAATTGCTGCACCACTAAGCGAAGATAGTAGTACTCTTCTTAATGCATTGCCTAATGTAACTGCAAATCCTCTTTCTAAGGGTTGAACAACAAATCTTCCAAACTTCCCGTCGTTTGATGATTCGTCGGGAACGACACCATCTGGCATCTTTATAAATGGATAGCTCATTTAGTATCCTCTTGATAATTTTTAATTACTTAGAATACAACTCTACAATTAATTGTTCGTTTGCATTCAATGGAATGTCTTCTCTTTCCGGAACATTTAAGAAAGTGCCGGAGAGAGTTGCTTTATCTACGGACAACCAGTTGTAAACGTTGTCTTTTGTTCTTCTTAACGAAGCATGAATAGCATCCAGCTTTTTGCTTTTCTCGCGAACAGCAATTACTTCTCCAGGCGCAAGTGTATAAGATGGGATGTCAACAATTTTTCCGTTAACTGTGAAGTGCCTGTGAAGCACCAATTGGCGGGCTGCTTTTCTAGAAGGTGCAAATCCAAGCCGGAAGATTACATTATCTAATCTTCTTTCTAGAAGTTTAATCAAGTTGCCGCCTGTAATGCCTTTTTGACGAAGAGCTCTTTCAAAATAATTATGGAATTGTGTTTCTAGTAATCCATAAATTCTTTTCACCTTTTGTTTTTCTCTAAGCTGAACACCATATTCCGAAAACTTTGCTCTACGTGTAAGACCATGCTGACCCGGAGCATAATTTTTTTCTTCTATCGGACATTTTTCTGAATAGCACTTAGATCCTTTTAAAAATAATTTTTGTTTTTCCCTTCTGCATAATCTGCAACTCGGGCCCGTGTATCTTGCCATCTAAAGTTTCTCCTGATTAAACTCTTCTGCGTTTTGGTGGCCTGCACCCATTATGAGGAATTGGTGTTTGATCTTTTATAGAAAGAATATCCAACCCTGCTGTATTTAATGCTCTTATTGCCGCTTCTCTACCGGAGCCGGGGCCTTTTACAAATACGTCAATCTTTTTCAATCCCGCGTCGCGCGCTTCTTTGGCAGCGGCTTCTGCAGTAACTTGTGCTGCAAATGGAGTATTCTTTTTTGAACCCTTGAAACCGTTTTTACCGGCAGAAGACCAAGAGATTGTGTTGCCGTAAATATCTGTTATTGTAACAATGACGTTATTGAATGAAGCTTTGATGTGCGCAACACCAACGGCATCTACATGAACTTTCTTTTTAGTCTTTTTAACAACCTTAGCCAATTTTACTCCTCAATAAAAATTATGAATTACTTCTTAGCCGGAGTTTTCTTTTTGCCGGCAACGGTTCTACGTTTACCCTTACGGGTTCTGGAATTTGTTCTTGTGCGTTGACCTCTAACAGGCAATCCTCTCCTATGACGGAGACCCCGATAGGAACCGATATCCATCAATCTTTTAATGTTCTGCTGCACTTCACTTCTCAGCGAACCTTCAACTTTGAATTCAGCAGTCATTACAGAACGAATCTTGGCGATTTCTTCTTCGGTCAAATCCGATACTTTTTTGTTAGGATCAACACCCGCTTTGGTAAGAATATCCATCGAAGATTTTTCGCCAATACCAAAAATATAAGTTAACCCTATGAAAGCTTTTTTTTGTTTTGGTAAGTCTACACCTGCAATACGAGCCAAATCTATAACCTCCTGGTTTTAACCTTGTCTTTGTTTGTGTTTAGGGTTTTTACAAATAACTCTAACAACCCCTTTTCTTTTAATTACCTTGCA
>JBFLWC010000002.1:0-3797 GCA_040758415.1 Bacteroidota bacterium
TGGATAGAATTAATCCTGTTTAGACAAAAAATTTCGTTAAGACTGTCTCCCTCTCTAAATTATATTTACTATCACAACTCTAAATGCTAATTTTTGTTAAACTATTTTTGAAATTGATGGAGAAATCATGGCTGTTATTCGTCCCTTTAAAGCTGTACGCCCTTCAGAAAAAGTTGCTCATCTTGTTGCAAGTGTTCCATACGACGTTGTCAACCGCGAAGAAGCTGCAGAACTTGCAAAAGGAAATCCGCTAAGTTTTTTGCGCGTTACCCGTGCAGAAATTGAGATGAAAGAAAAGATAGATGTTTACTCGCCCGATGTTTATCAGAAGGCAAGAGAAAATTTTGAAAGGTTAAAACAAGAAGCTCCGCTTGTTCAGGATGCCACACCACATTTTTACATTTACAAACTTACTATGGGGAATCATTCGCAAGCTGGAATTGCCGCAACATTTTCCGTTGAGGATTATAATAAAGATATAATTAAAAAACACGAGAAGACTCGTAAAGTTAAAGAAGACGACAGAACGAATCACATCGTTACAACAGGGGCGCAGACCGGACCTGTTTTTCTTACTTACAAAGGTGTACCCGAGATAGATAAAATTGTAAACGAAACGATGAGGAAAACTGCGCCGGTTTATAATTTTACTTCGCCCGATGGAATTACACACACAGTCTGGCTTTTACCAGATGATTACACCAGTATTGTTGTGTCTGAAATTGACAAGGTAAATCATCTTTACATTGCAGATGGACATCACCGCGCTGCAAGCGCAAGTAGAACTCAAAAAGTAAAACAAGAACAAAACACAAATCACACCGGCGAAGAAGAATACAATTACTTTCTTGCTGTTCTTTTTTCCGCCGAACAGTTGAAGATTTTGCCTTACAATCGTGTTGTGCATGATTTGAAGATGGAGAAGAATGAGTTTATTGAAAAGGTAAAAAAGAATTTTCTTGTGGAAGTTACAAATTCTGCAAAACCGCCGTCGAAAAAAACTATTACAATGTATTTGAACAAGAATTGGTATTTACTTAAACCAAACGATAAAGTAAAATTGGAAGAAATGGTTTGCGATAATCTTGATGTGAGCATTTTGCAAAATTATCTTCTTCACCCTATTCTTGGAATTGAAGATCCGCGAACAGATACAAACATAGATTTTATAGGCGGAATACGAGGCACCGAAGAGTTAGAAAAATTGGTTGATAGCGGTAAAGCTTCGGTTGCTTTTTCAATGTATCCGGTTACTGTTGATGATTTGATGAACATTTCTGATGCGGGAGAAATAATGCCGCCCAAATCAACCTGGTTCGAACCGAAGTTGAGAGATGGATTGTTGGTGCATATGATTTAGAAAATTCAAATCTTCTTTCATCAATTCTTTAATTGCTTCGAAAACAATTTGAAATTTCTTATGGGCACCTCTAAAAACTATTTTTAGATAAATAGGAAGCTGATTTATCACATAGTGATGGCTATGCCATAATCTGAGTTACAACAATACAATTAGCCGCACAAAAAATCAGCAAACAAAAACCCTGATCCGTCAGCTGACGGACCGGGGTTTTTTATTTGGTGAATTCTCAAAGAGCTATGCCGTATGCATCCCTTTCCTGTAGGGATTCGTATGAAACAGGAAAAACTAATAGCTATTTCATCAACACTAATTTCTTCGTTTGTGAAAAGGAGCCGGCTTGTCCCGAAATGTCCGAAGGATTCCTTACGGAGGTTCCTACGGACAGTCTGTACAAATATACTCCGCTTGGTAAGTTCGATCCGTCGAATTTCACTTCGTAATTGCCAGGAGCTTTTTCTTCATTAACAAGAGTTGTAATTTCTCTTCCTAACACATCATAAACTTTCAGCACAACCTTGTTGGTCGCGGATTCATTTCGACCTACAATAGGGATTGAATATCTTATTGTTGTAACAGGGTTAAACGGGTTCGGATAATTTTGTTCAAGACGGAATTCTGTTGGAATTTGATCTCCAGATTGTTGTGTGGCAGTTTCTTTTGGAAGTGCCACATACTCGCTCCGTTTTACCCATACCTTATAGCCACGCGGCGGAGCGGATACATAAACTCTTCCATCGGCTTGAACTTGTGTAGTTTCATTATAATCATAAGCGTTGCAAAGAAGAACATTTGCCCAATTAGAAAATCCCGCAGGAGAGCTATCTACCCATAATCCTTTTGTTTGTGTATCATTATTATTAATCACAACAATAGCGCCGCTCCTTGTTCCATTGCCCTGTCTTCTTGCAACATATACGTTGTATGTATCGCCTGAAGGATATGGATTACCAACTTCACTTAATACGGAAATAATTCCGCCTAAATAATTTTTTCTAACTCCAATTAGTTTTTTTATATCTGTTTGAAGACTTGAAGGAGCTTTTACAGTTATACTAGAATTATTGTTGTCAACTTGTGTGATGCTGTAGTAATGAGGATAGAAAATGGTCGGTCGTCCTTCATGAGTAAGTATATAAGCATAAGCCATTTTCCAATCTTTGGAAACCCATTTATCGCTTTCTTTACCGGAATCATGGTTATCAACAAAAGTAGCAATTGAAGTTCCGGAAAGAGTTTGCCCAGTATTGTTTCTAACCATCCCGGCATGATTAAGCCATGCCATATTAAAATCGTTCTGGTTTTTGTTTGTCATATCGGTAAGTGTAAATTTTAGCGGGAAGTCGAATGCGTCAGCATCAGCACCGTATGATGCAATTGTAGTTACCCAATTATAAATAGCTTGAGCATTTCCCCAATATTCTGCTACAATATATCTTTGTGAACCGTTAAGCAGCGGCAAATTTTTTATCCAATCTGCTGCAAATGATTGCTGGAATCCTCTTACAAAATCGAGCCGGTAGCCGTCAAAGCCAACTGTGCTTGAGAGCCACGTTCCCCAGTTTTTCAATCTTGTTTGAACTGTTGTGCTGTAAGTGTTGAGATCGTTGCCAAACCATTTAGTGTTCGGAATAACTTCATCGTTAACTCCTCCGTTTCCAAGCCAATCGTTACTATCAACCGGATGAAAATCAGTATAAGTCCACGAATAATTTGGTTCTCCTGTTCCGGTATGATTTACATAACGAATGCCTGTCATAGTTGTTGCCTGCAAAGTGGTTGAAGCAAGATTTGATCCGTTATACCAGATTCTTTTTGGGTAAAAACCGTTTATTTGATCAGCCCATACCCACGCCCAAGGATTAGAGACTTCCTTTTTAGCGATTAATTTAATTATTATATCGCGTGCCGTAGTTACGGTTATTTTATATTCGTCAATATCCGATATGCTCTGGGCGTGACCTCTAACAGTTCTGCCAGAACCAGGAAATACATTGAACTGACCGCTGCCGTCGTTTGGTTCACTTTCCCAGGTATCTGTTCCGTTTGGACCGGCGCCTGTCCAATCAATATAAACATCATAACCTCTTTCTGTATAAGAGGCAGACCAATTCAACTGGTAGCCAACTATTTGAATATAGTAATCACCGGGCTGAGCGTTAGGGATTTTCCAGGTTATCTCGTTTGTTGGATAAGGAGTGTGCTGGGATCCATTTGTAAATGCTTCGTTAAAGACGTATGACTTTACAGCAGGGTTAACTTCTCTTTCTGCTTCATCGCCGTAAATATGATTAAGAATAACATCCGCATAAACTTTAATATTGTTATTGTGCATAGCAGTAATCATACTGTTTAGTTCTGCTCTGCTTCCGAAACGTGTTTGGGTTGAACCTTTTTGGTTATAGTTGCCAAGATCGTAATGGTCAAAAAGTCCGTA
>JBFLWC010000003.1:0-3716 GCA_040758415.1 Bacteroidota bacterium
TTCCTTTTAATTATATTTTTTTGTTAGGTAATCTCTTGTCTTCATATCGCATTCAAAAATTGTTTCAAGATCGGGGTGTTTATAATTGCTGATTCTGTCGAGTGCATCGTTGATCATTTCCGGAATTTGTGTGAGCTTAATTTTACCGGAAAGAAATTTATCAACAGCTACCTCGTTTGCAGCGTTAAGAATACAAGGTGCTGTTCCGCCATCTTCAATAACATCGTATGCAATTTTAAGACACTCAAATTTATCAAAATCTGGCTCAAAAAACGTCAACTCGTTTATTTTTTTGAAGTCCGTATTCACAGCGTTAAAATAATATCTTTCTGGGAAAGTGAGAGCATATAAAATTGGCAGCTTCATATCCGGCATGCTAAGTTGAGCTTTTATTGATCCGTCTGTGAATTCAACCATCGAATGAATAATTGATTGGGGATGAACTATAACTTCAATCTGGTCTTTTGGAAGATTGAAAAGCCAGAATGCTTCAATAACTTCAAGCCCCTTGTTCATCATTGTTGCAGAATCAATTGTGATTTTGTTTCCCATTTTCCAGTTTGGATGATCAAGGGCTTCTGCAATAGTAACTCTCTCAAGTTCTGATTTGTCTTTGTTTAAGAATGGACCGCCCGAAGCTGTGAGAATTATTTTGTGAATATAATTTTTGCTTTCTCCGTTCAGACATTGAAAAATAGCGCTGTGTTCGGAATCAACCGGAATAAGTTCTGTGTTGTATTTGCTGCAAAGAGAAATTACAATTTCGCCGGCGGTTACAAGCGTTTCTTTGTTTGCAAGTGCAATTCTTTTTTTCTGTTTTATTGCTTCGATTGTCGGCGCTAATCCTGCAAATCCAACCAGCGCAGAAACAAGAATATCGTAATTACCGCGGCGCGTTATTTCAAGCAAACTCTCTTCTCCTGATAGAACTTCACACACGTTTCCGATTCTGTTTTTTAGTTCAACCGCTTTTGATTTATCTCTAACCACTACAGATTCGGGATGGAATTTCTCAATTTGTTTTTCTAAGAGATCAATATTGTAATTCACAGATAAGCCCGTAACTTCCAATTCATCTCTGAACGCACTTACAATTTCAAGAGTGTTTGCACCAATTGAACCTGTAGATCCTAAAACCAAAATTTTTTTCATTTTTCTTTCTGTGAATACTCAATTGTGGTTCTAAAAATTATTTAGAGCCCCCACAAATTGCGGCAACGCTTTATCAATTTATCATCATTCAAAAAAACGATGCGTAATTGCGAATAAGAAATTAATTAATACGATAATGTTTATAGCAGAATTCAGTTTGAAAAGTTTTTCAAGGTTCTTGTAACCATCCGGGTTAATTGCATCCTGATTCTCAAGGTCTTGTCCAATTGCGGCTCTAACTTTTTTGGCAGTTGGAATTACAAACACGGCAAGAATTATCAGCAGCGCAATCATCAATATTTGTTTTGTCGTCAGCCAATGGTTCGCAGTCATCTGAAAAAATCCGAAGAACGGATTGATCAGAACCATAGAAATTCCCGTAAGCAAAATTCCGATAGCGCCAATCATACCGAACAAGTTTGCAAATGTTAGATAGATGTTAATGAACTTTTTCTCGCCAATTTTGTTTTTATTATCATGAATGAATCTGCGGAGAACCGAATCAACAACAAAATTTATAAGCCACATTCCAGCAAAGAGTATGTGAAGATTTATGATTGTATGGTAAAGCATCGTTAGTTCCTTTGTTTTTTTGCGGCTAAATATAGCAAAATGAGTTAGAAGATAGAAGTTAGTAGATAAAGTGTGTAAAGGAGAACATAAAACCAATTCAATGCAAATAAGAAAGGATAGTTATGAAAAAGAATATACTATATACAGTAACGTTCCTTATAATTTTCACATCTACAATTTTAGTATCCCGCAGCTGGAGACCATCTCAAATTCCGAACGGAAATAAATTCAGCTGCAATACATGCCACACAAACGGAGGCGGCACACCAAGAAATCCTTTTGGTCAGGAAGTTGAAAAAAGAGTTACACCAGGCGGCACAGAAGATTTTTGGGGTCCGGCACTTGCTGCTATTGATTCTGACGGTGACGGTTTTACAAACGGGCAGGAGCTTGGAGACCCGAACGGCGTGTGGCGACCCGGGCAGCCCGACCCGGGTAATTCCAGCAACGTTTCAGCGCCAGGAGATCCGAACAGCAGACCACCTATAACAAATGTTGCAGAAGTATATTTGCCGACACATTACCGCCTCTTAAACAATTATCCCAATCCTTTTAACCCCTCTACAAAAATTGTATTTGAAATCCCGCAAAGCGAAAATGTTTCGTTAGTGATCTACAACATCGCCGGACAGTTAATTAGAACACTTGCCGATGAAAATTTTCCGGCAGGACGTTTTGAAAAAGTTTGGGATGGTAGAGATAATTTAGGCAGAGAGGTTTCATCCGGAATTTATATCTATAGATTAAAAGCCGGTGCCTTTAATCGTTCGGCACGAATGGTTTTGATGAAATGATTAACCATAAGAGGTGTGAGGTAAGAAGCGAAACCATCTATCCGTAGCGACCGATATGGGCAGACGTAAAGGATAAGTTTCTGAATGCTTGATCCGCCGTCTTGCGGACTGAATGCCTGAGAAAAGAAGGAAAAGATAGCTACGCTCAATCTGTCAGCCGACGGAAGGAAAGATTGAAAGATGCACGAATGATAAATGATAAATTATAAATGACAATAATCTTTGAGCGTAGCAACTCTTTGCTACTTTACATGAAGTTGCAACGTTGGTGAATGAAAATAAACCTGCTGCATATTACAAGGTAAATTTTGACGCAAGTAAATTAACAAGCGGCGTATACGTTTACACAATCAGAGCCACATTTTCGATGTGATGTGTGTGTGGAAACATATCAACCGGACGAAGCTTAATTAATTTATATCCTCCTCCGCATAGCAATTTAATATCGCGCGCTTGTGTTGCCGGATTGCAGCTGATGTAAACAATTTTCTCCGGCTTCAATTCCAAAATATCATTCACGGTTTTAGGATTCATTCCACTGCGGGGAGGGTCCGTTATAATAACATTAGGTGCCGAAAGTTTTTTTTCTTTAACAGTTGGAAGAAAAGATTTATTGAGATCTACAAGTAACGGAAAAAAGTTTTTTACGTCATTCAGTTTAAGATTTACTTTCGCATCTTCAATTGCTGGTTCAACACTTTCGAAACCGAAAATTTGTTTTACATTTTTTGAAATAAAAATCGGAATTGTACCGGAGCCGGAATACAAATCGTACACAACATCGTCGCACTTGAAGTCCGCAAACTCACAAGCGGTTGAGTATAACTTTTCCGCCTGAATTGTATTGGTTTGAAAGAAAGAATTAGCACTGATTCTGAATTTGAATTCGCCGATCCGATCATAAATGCAGCCGGGACCATATGCAACAATTTCATAATCGCCGTAAGCAACCTGTGATAATTTTTTATTGATATTAAAAACGATGGTTGTTATTTCCGGAAAGTGTTCTAGAAGTTTTTCTTTATATTCTGTTAACAAGCTTTCGTTCTCTTCGGAAACAACTAAATTTATCATCAGATCATTTTTCAAAGATGATTGTTTAATTACCAGATTGCGTAAGAAACCTGTATGTTTTTGAGGAGAATAGGGTAGGATCTGTTGATTCTTAAAAAACGCCCTGGTGAAATTTAGAATAGC
>JBFLWC010000004.1:0-2474 GCA_040758415.1 Bacteroidota bacterium
AGCTAACGAACTTGGCGTTAAAATAAAAGTTTCATCCGGACCGGTATTAGAAAAACCAGGCGACCTTGCAGGTATCCTCACAAACCTAGAAGAAAAATCCGTTTTATTTATTGATGAAATTCACCGCTTGAGTCCGGTTGTAGAAGAGTATCTTTATTCTGCAATGGAGGATTATAAACTTGATATAATGATTGACAGCGGTCCCAATGCTCGAACAGTTCAGATCAAACTTCCGCACTACACACTGATTGGCGCAACTACACGCGCGGGTTTATTAACAGCGCCGCTGCGCGATCGTTTTGGAATTAAATCGCGTCTCGATTATTATGAAAGCGACTTAATCAAAAAAATTATTCACCGTTCTTCAAATCTGCTCAACGTAAAAATTGATGAGGACGCAGCGATTGAATTAGCAAAACGATCACGCGGAACGCCCAGAATAGCAAACCGTCTATTGAGACGCACACGCGACTTTGCCGATTTTGAAAACAAAAAAGCGATTGATATTGACATTACAAAAAAAGCTCTCAACTCGCTCGAAGTAGATGAATACGGTCTTGATGAAATGGATAAAGAAATTATTCTTACTATTATTGAAAAGTTTAACGGCGGACCGGTCGGTCTAAATACAGTTTCTGTTGCGGTGAATGAAGACCCCGGCACAATTGAAGAAGTTTACGAACCGTTTTTAATTCAGCAGGGATTTATTCAACGCACGCCGCGCGGCAGAGAAGCAACTGATCTTGCTTATATTCGCTTCAACAAAAAACGCGGCGCTTTTCCAGAAAGGATGTCCAAATCCGCCTTCGGCGGACTTACGGAGGATTCCCATAATACCCAAGAAAATCTTTTTGAATAACTTTTTTTAATTCTACAGTCAACATTCTAAATGTTATGGTTAACGTAAACAAAATTAAGATTGGCAGTAATTCTCCGTTAGTATTAATTGCAGGTCCCTGCGTTGTTGAAAACGAAAAAATTACGATGCACACAGCAGAAGAGATTAAGAAGATCACGGGTGAATTGCAAATTCCTTTCATCTTCAAAGCGAGCTACAAAAAAGCAAACCGAACAAGTATAAAATCTTTTAGTGGAATTCATTTTGATAGAGCGCTGAAGATTTTAGAAAAAGTCAAAAAGGAATTTTCAATTCCTGTTTTGACAGATGTTCACAGCGAGCATGAAATTGAACCGGTCGCTTCTGTTGTAGATGTGCTTCAAATTCCGGCTTTTCTTTGCAGGCAGACAGATTTATTAATTGCAGCAGCCCGGACAGGAAAGGTTGTAAATGTAAAGAAGGGTCAATTTCTTGCACCGCAGGAGATGAAACATGTTATTGAAAAAATTGAATCGGTAAAGAATAAAAAAATCCTTCTCACCGAACGCGGCTCGACTTTTGGTTATCACAACCTTGTTGTTGATATGCGCTCGCTCGAAATTATGCGCGGCTTTGGCTATCCGGTTATTATGGATGCAACGCACGCAGTGCAGCTTCCCGGCAGCACAAATGTTTCCGGCGGCGAAGCACAATTCATTCCAACACTTTCAAGAGCAGCAGCAGCCGTTGGAATTGATGGGTTATTTCTTGAAGTTCATCCCGAACCTGCAAAAGCATTGAGTGATTCTGCAAGCCAACTTCCGCTCGAACGGCTTAAGAAACTTTTAGAAACTATTAAACAGATTGATGATTTAGTGAAGAATGAAAAGTGAGTTGATTTCAAAAATGAGCGAGATCAAAATATTTTTTTTCGATCTCGAAGGAGTGTTGATGCATAACGGAGTAATGGAAGACAATAGTATTAAAGCAATCAGCAATACATGCAAAATTTTCAATCAACTAGGATTAATATTTGGAATTGTTACTGCGCGGAAGGAAGATAAACTAATTAAAAAGTTGAGAGCAATAGAAGATTGTTTTGTGTTATCCTCTTCACTTGATAAAGTTTTAGAGACAGATAAATTTTTATCATCACGTTCTGTTAATTACAAAAATGTTTTTTACATGGGCGATGATCTTCTCGATATTCCTCTTCTCAAAAAATGCGGAGTATCATGCGCACCCAAAAACAGCAGACGCGAAGTTAAACGGATTGTAAATTTTATTGCACATTCTGATAAATGCGAAGACTTGCTGAACGAAATAATTGGTTTTTACAAAAAATCTAAGGAACAAGCGAACCGTGCAGCCAAATGCTAACGAAAAATTTCCGCGTAAATTAACCGTGCGGGAAAAAGAATGGTTATTTACAGCTCTGCCAGAAAATAAATTGGGCTATAAACAATACCGCGAAATTATTGAAAGACTTTTGGTTATTGGCTACGGAAGATTTGGCGAAGGTAATTTGATTCTTGGTGAAGAGGGAGATCTGATTGACTTCGATTCTCCATCCGCGCCAATTTTTGCTGTGGCAAATATAACTTTTGAAGAAGCAAAAATTTATGTAACAATTCATGAAGAGATGGAAGGACAGCTT
>JBFLWC010000005.1:0-4355 GCA_040758415.1 Bacteroidota bacterium
TAGAAATTATTTTTCCATTTTTATTAGAATACTCAAATACAATTTTTCTTTCTCCATGAAGAAAAATATAAGACTTATCTACGGCGATTACTTTTCCTTTCTCCGGGAAATCGTTCCCGAAATATCCTACAAGCGGCAATATCTGATCTTCATTTGCATCCCATACATATACTCCGCCAAAAAATCCGGCGAATAGTGGATGACCCAGATACCCCTGAAATCCATGCTTATCAAATAACCATTCGTTCTGAATTGTATCAAGACGGATTTCCGGTTTCTTAGGTTCAATACCGATGGCATTTGATAACATTGCTGCGTAATCCGTAAAAAGAATTTTTCCGCCGTCTTGGTAATATTTGTTGAGAGCAGAAAGGAATTTTTTTTGTTTGAGGAGATTGTTTAACCCGATTGTATCTGGAAGATGAATCCATAAAACATCCGTTCCGACTAAATCCTGATCTCCTTTTTCTGCTCTTATAGTTTTATAGGAGAATATATTTGAGTTATTCAGCCATGCGATTGCGGCTTCATCTTCCTTAGTGAACTTATCAGAAGGAGTTATATAACCAATTAAATTTTTTTGTTGAGGAATTGTTATGGATGTTACCGTAAACAAAAAAAGAAAGTGTAAAAAGTACTTACTCATTTGCGGCTCTTTTTAATAATTTATTGTAATATGGTTGTCATTTCAAAAGGATCATCTTCTTTGTCTGAAAATAATCTCCCGCTCTCAAAGTATAAAAATAAACCCCGCTTGGTAATTGAAAATTGCGAATTGCGAATTGCGAATTATGTTTACCGGGCTGCTGATATTCGTTTACAAGTGTTGCAACTTCTCTACCAAGTATGTCGTAAACTTTTAATGTTACAAAACTGCTAACTGCTAACTGCCAACTTATAACCGTTTCCGGATTAAACGGATTCGGGTAATTTTGTTCTAAATTAAATTCTTGAGGAAAATTTATTTGCTGATCAAAAATTCCAACAATAGGAATCTTAGCAAGTGCAACCGCCGCTTCGTAATCAAGCGTATAATGCCACCAGTTATTTAACACTCCATCAGTTACACCTTCATATCTTGGAAGATGACCGTACCACCATCTCAAATATCCAAGCTGTTCGTTAGTTTCGGCAAGCGGTTCGCCCGGCTTGTATATCCACGTCTGAACATTGACTAATGATGTTTGACTCAATAAGAACGGGTAGCGAAACCAATTTTCAGCGTACGAAGTTACTAACATGATATTCCCATAATCGTAATGAGATGTTCCGTTTGGTGGGAAATGGATATTCCCAACATGCGCACCGCCTGGAACATCTTTTTCTATGCGGGTGAATAAATCCCACGGTGTAGGATTTACCCGTTTGGGATTCCAATTTAACCCTGTTGTTTCATAGTATGCTTGTGTCATAGCACTTTCCATCCTGTGCCCAAAACTGTGAAATGCCAGATCAACGCCTCGTTCATAATTCAATCCCATCACCGAAAGAAGTTTTGTTAAAGCAGTGCCATCTTTGATAGGAGGAGAATTCCACCAAAATGCTTTGGGTCCTAGAAGTTGTGATTCGTACATACCAAGATAAGGTCCGGTATAAACCCATACTTCATCAATTTCGCCTTTATTACGGCGCTCGTCGAATTTATAATACTTCACAAACTCACGGTAGTCGAAGTAAATTTTTCCCGAATCGCTTGCCGCTTTGAGAGATTTCCACCCCGGTTCTTGAAGCAATTGTACATATTTTGTTGCACTTAGATAACTGCCGTAATATTTAGTGAAAAGAATGCTTGCATTTATAGTTTCTACAATTTGATAATTGACGACACTGTCGGACGCCTCTTTAAAGTGTTTCACCAACGAATTTGCTAATAGTACGGGGTCTCTCCATCCAAACATTTGATTGATCTTTTTGCCACCGGGCATCGCAGGGTTCTGAACAACAAGCACAACTTTTGGGTACATTGGCTTCACATTCCTGGAACGAAAATCATTTACAACGCTCAAAGTTGCAGCGCCTTTTAATTTTTGATCAAGTGTTTGAGCGCTGATCTCGCTATTGCCGGTTGCAATCGCTGTTACTTTCCCGAACTCATCCACCGTGGCAATAGTTGAATTTGAGGATTTCCATAAGATTGGTGACGATATAAAATTTGAATAAAGATTTCCTTGCGCATCCTGGATTTTCAATTGCAGCTGCAGAGAGGTGTTAGGTACCATCTTAATCGGCTGAGGTAGAATTACAAACTTTGTGAATGTGGTACTTCCTTCTAATGTGAATTCACCAAGGCGAATAGTTGAATCAGAAGGATTTTTTATTGACATACGAATGAACTTAACTTGTTTCATTGTAAAAGCAGAAGAATCCCATTGAAAACCATTTGCCTGCCTTGCAGTCACAAGCAAAGAATATGTTCCCGATTTTGAACTTAAATCGGTAAGAAAATCGGCAGATTCGAGAGACCAAACAGCGTTGTGCCAAAAATATGTTTTTGCTTTTTCAACGACGAGCGATGAATCGAATTGGATAGTGAGAGTAAGAGAATCTGTCTTCACCATTTCTAATGCATTAAACTGATTTCCATCAAACGGTTTTAATGTATCACCGGCATAAGACGGTACAAAATTTATGTGTGCTTTTCCTGCTTTCAACAGCGCTCCTATATCAACCGAACGAAGCTGCACTATCTGCGCATGTGTTATTGCTGCGCAAGCCAAGAGGAAGAACATTATGAAATAGTTTTTTTGCCTTTTCATAATTGTCTTAACTCCTTTCGATGTTTGTAATGAATTTCAGAACAATTTCGTAAACGTTCGGCGCTAAATTCAGCAGTCATATCACGCTGAGGATTTGCCAGCATTTCATATCCAACCATAAACTTTTTTACTGTAGCCGAACGAAGCAGCGGCGGATAAAAGTGCATATGAAAATGCCATTCCGGATGTTCATTCTTATCTGTAGGCGGCTGATGAATTCCTGCCGAATAGGGAAATGAAACTGTAAATAGATTGTCATATTTTATTGTCAAACGTTTTAAAATATCCGCGTACGATTTTTTTTCTTTTTCATTTAGTTCGAGCAAACTTCCACAATGTCTTTTTGAGAGAATTATAGTTTCGAATGGCCACACAGCCCAGAATGGAACAAGAGAAATAAAATCTTCATTAGCACACACGAGACGTTCCTGTAATTTTTGTTCCAAAGCTAAATATTCACACAGAAGACATTTCGATTTTTCTGAATAGTAATTAGTGAATTGAGTAAGTTCTTTTGCTGGTTCTACCGGGATGGAATTTTGTGCCCAAATCTGGCAATGCGGATGCGGATTGCTGCACCCCATTACCGCACCTTTGTTTTCAAATATCTGCACATAAATAATATTGGGATCGGAAGCAAAGGTGCGGTATTCTTCCGTCCAGATGTCAACAACTTTTACTATTTCTTCAACAGATAATTCAGGAAGAGTTACATTATGCCGGGGTGAGAAACAAATAACTTTACAAGTCCCCGATTCGCCGCGTGCAATAAGAAGATTATCTGAATTGAATTCATCTAAAGAAGTGTTTGGAAACAATGCAGGAAAATCATTTATAAAGGAATAGACCGAATCGTATTCCGGATTACGAATGCCATTAGCTCTCTCATTGCCCGGGCAAAGATAACAAGTTGAATCATAAGCAGATAGTTTCTCTTCCTCTATTTTTTCTTCTTGACCACTCCACGGTCTTTTTGCGCGGTGAGGCGATACAAGAATCCATTCTCCTGAAAGTATATTGTACCGACGATGCGGGCGGTCGTTGAGTTTAAAATTCATCTTGCAGCCAAAATTAATTATTTGTTCTTTGCGTACATTTCAATCAATACTTTCGCCATAATTGAATCCCATATATAATTTGAAGGACTTTCCTGCACAGGAAAATCCGGACTATATGATTCCCAGAAGTGATGATTAACTTCGAGTTGTGTTGTAACTGCAAGCATCATTTTATCTGCAACTTGTTGGGCAAGTTTATCGTATCCGTAATTTTTTAATCCTGTCATCACCATATAATTCCACAGCAGCCATACTGCACCATTCCATCTGCAGCAGCCATCAACAAACGGAGTATAATTCGGATCATCGGCAGCTAACGTGGGAATCCCATATTTCCTCCAGAATGACTTTTCATTTGTTAAATGTTTAATAAGTTCTTTTGCCTGTTCTTTTGTTGCAACACGTGCCCACATTGGTAAGAAACCGATAATTTCTTTCCGCCTTAAACTTGCGCCTTCAAACTCAAACGAATTATCTGTCATCGAAACATTATAATAGAATTTATCCTTTCTGTCCCACATATATTTATTGATAAGTTTTG
>JBFLWC010000006.1:0-5718 GCA_040758415.1 Bacteroidota bacterium
TGTAATATTTTCTTTGCCTTCTCAAACTTTCAAAATGTTTGCCGTTGCTATTTATAGTGTTTCAATATTTTTTCTTATTGCAGTTCTTGCTTTCGGAAAAACAATTTACGGTTCTAAAAGCTGGTTTGGTATCGGCGGATTCGGGTTTCAACCTTCGGAGTTTGCAAAACTTGGAACAATTTTAATGCTTTCATATTGGCTGACGTACAAGAATCGTGATATAAATAATTTAAAAGACATTGGCGTTGCGATGACGATAGGACTTGTTCCGGTTATTCTGATTATGCTTGAACCGGATATGGGAACATCAATTGTTTTTTTAATCATTACGATCTCATTGGTATTTTGGAGCGGCATAAGTTTATTCGGGTTGTTTGTTGTGCTTTCGCCGGGAATAGTAATTATATCTTCTATATTAGGAACGTACGCTTTTATTGCTGCACTTCTAATTGTTGTTGCAGCATTGTTCTTTTTTAAAAAAGATTTGTTTAACAGCATTACCGTATTTATCGTAAATCTTTCATCCGGTTTTTTCTTCGACTATATCTATAAAGTTCTTAAGCCGCACCAACAAAAAAGAATTGTATCGTTCCTCGATCCCACAGCCGATCCGCTTGGTGCCGGTTATAATGCACTTCAGGCAAAAGTTGCAATTGGTTCCGGAGGTCTTTTTGGAAAGGGATTCTTGAATGGAAATCAAACTCAATTAAGATTTATCCCCGAGCAGTGGACGGATTTTATTTATTGTGTTATTGGCGAAGAGTTTGGTTTTATCGGAAGCGTAATTGTTATTACTCTTTTTTTTATAATGTTTATGCGTCTGTTAAAACTTTCGGCTTCGGCCAAGGATAAGTTTAGTGTTTTAGTTGTTATTGGAGTATTAATGATTTTATTCTCTCACTTTGCAATAAATATAGGTATGAATGTTGGCATTACGCCGGTTGTCGGATTGCCTCTTCCGTTTTTAAGCTACGGCGGTAGCTCGCTTTTGGTAAATATGACAATGCTCGGGATAGTTCTGAATATTTATAGGAATAGAAAACTTCATACTTGATGGATTATCTTTATGACTGCGCAGGAAAAATTTTTCAAAAAAACTTCAAACGGTTTTCACATTTGTGTTGGTCTCGATTCTGATATAAAAAAAATTCCACAATATCTGCTGAACAGGCAAAATCCGATATTAGAATTCAACAAGATAATTATAGAAAATAGTTATCAAGATGCAGCAGCTTATAAAATTAATTTTGCGTTTTATGAAAAAGATGGTTCAGATGGATTCGATACTATTCACCAAACAGTCGAATTTATTCCAAAAGATATTTTAACTATTGCCGATGCAAAACGGGGCGACATTGGTAATACATCTCAAATGTACGCTCAATCTATTTTCGATCATTTCAACTTCGATGCGGTAACGCTTCATCCATATATGGGATTTGATTCGCTGAGTCCGTTTCTCGAATATCGAAACAAGCTCAACTTTATACTTGCGCTTACTTCCAACAGCGGTGCATCGGATTTTGAAAAACAAAGATTAATCAGCGGGCAATTTCTTTATCAACACGTAATTGAAAAAGTTAACGAATGGAATACGCAACTAAATTGCGGAATAGTTTTTGGCGCAACAAATCTGGATGAGTTGAAAGAAAATTTAATTTTGTTTCGTCAACTGCCGGTGCTATTACCGGGCGTCGGCGCTCAAGGTGGAAATCTTGAAGAGGTTGCAAAAGTTTTTTCTAACCATAACAATAAAAACTTTTTGGTAAATATCAGCCGCGCTCTTATTTATTGTGATAACTCTGCAAACTTTGGCAGCAGGATCAATCAAACAATTAAATACTATAACTCTGTTTTGTAGTCAATAATTCAGAAGAGCTGAAGTAGTATCAAAATATCTCTTTAGAATGTGAAACTGATTTTCTATTTTACGTTGGAAGGAATTGAGCCGCAGAAATGACGATAGAAGAACAGATACAATACTGGATAGATATTGCAGAAAATGATCTGCCGGTGGCTAAGAGTCTATTCGAGAATGGCCACTATATTTATTGTTTATTCTTCGGGCATCTGATTTTAGAAAAAATAATTAAAGCCCATTATGTGAAGGATACAAAACAAACACCGCCTAAAGTTCATGATTTGGTTTCATTAGAGAGAAAAACAAAACTAAATCTTTCTAAAGAGCAAAGAGAATTTCTTCTCAAAGTAAATAATTTCAATCTCGAATCACGATACCCGGACTTTAAAAGAAATGCTTTCAGAGTAGCAACTAAAGATTATACCGAGGATTATCTGAAAAGAATTATGGAGATGTATGAATGGCTGAAGTACAAAATCTAATAGAAAAAAAGATTCACCAATTTGTTTATGAACTAAAAAGAATTGGTATCAATGTGGAAAAAGTCATCCTATTTGGTTCTTACGCCAAAGGTACAAATAACGAATGGAGCGACATTGACTTGGCTATAGTATCAAGTGATTTTAAGGGTGTTAGACTTTTTGATAAAGAAAATATGGTCTCTGCTATTTCCGCTGTTGATTATGATATCTCACCAC
This sequence comes from Bacteroidota bacterium, assembly GCA_040758415.1. Taxonomy (GTDB): domain Bacteria; phylum Bacteroidota; class Ignavibacteria; order Ignavibacteriales; family Melioribacteraceae; genus Fen-1258. The sequence goes on from JBFLWC010000006.1 coordinate 2,560, forward strand.
TCCCTTACCGTCCGGAAGACTTTACCGAAGACGATTTGTTTGTGAAAGAAATTATACAGACAGGAATAAGAATTATTTAGTGATTTACCAGTCATTGGTCAAAAGTCATTGGTCATTTTTAAACTCAGGCACTTACTAAATGTTCCGCCTGAACTTTTAGCCACTAATCTTTTCCCTGCAATAGTTATTTTATTTATTGATGAGTTCAGAAAACTCTTCCACAGAAATTTTTATTTCTCTAAGAATTTCACGAATTAACGGGCGGGCAAGATCGCGATTGGGATGATTAGGAACTGTTGTAGTTCTTCCATCTTGATGCCTATAAAAAACATGACTTCCTTTTTGACGAATAGCCGAGAAGCCAAGATTGTTAAGAATCATGTCCAACTTCTTAAAATTAATTAACGGCAGTTTGGTCACACTTCAATCTCAATTTGTTGAAGACCTACAAGCTGAGGAATATTTTCATTTGCTTCACTATTTTCTTCCAGACAAAGCGAAAGAACTTCTTTAAGATTTGTATTCAATTCGTCAAGTGTAGCTCCTTGAGTGTGTGCCCCATCTACTCCCGGGATAATACCAACGTATAATTTTGTTTTTGGGTCCCACTCTACATATGCTGTGAATATCTTCATCTATTTTTTCCTATTTATTAACAGTTGTAATATAATAAATACTCAAGCAAAGGAGCGCGGTAGTTGTATGTTTATCAAATCTTTGTCGAAAACCCTATCTCTTCAATTATTCTCTTTGCTTTTCCTGCATCATTTTCGCTTTCGAAACTCAACCTAAATGTTCCGCCGGCACCTACGCGGATTTTCAAAAGCTCGATATCTTTAATGTTGATATTGTTCTTAAAAAGTGCTGTTGAAATTCTGCTGATAACTCCCGGTTCATCTTTTACAAAAATAAAAAGATCGTAAATTTTGTTGATGAAACCTTTGTTGGACTTTGGAATTTCATCCCGCTTGACTCTTGCTTTTTCAAATTTTTCAGAAATTGTTTTGTAATCTTTACTAGAGATTGATTTTTTTATCTGTTCTAAATCATAAATAAAATTATCAATTGCTTGAATAATATTCTTTCTGTTTTTGCGGATTATCGGTTCCCAGATTTTGAATTCACTCGATGCAATTCGTGTCATATCTCGAAATCCGCCTGCTGCGTAATCAAAAAAATTTATGCCGCTTTCTTTTAGTCCTGCCGAATTGATCAGTGAAACAGAAACCAATTGCGGAAGATGACTTACAGAGGCAGCAATTATATCGTGTACTTTAGGATTTAAAAAAGTAATTTTTGCACCGAGCTGATGAATTACTTCTGTAAAAGAATTTATCACAGAAAACTCTTTTGCGGAATCGTTGAGTATGTAAACGCAATTTTCAAAAAGGAGAGGATCAGAATTATCGTAGCCGCTTTTTTCCTTCCCCGTCATCGGATGACCGCCGATGTAAAAACCTTTTCTTTCCTCTTTATCCCACACTTCCTGAAATACAGCTTTTACACCACAAACATCAGTAATAATTTGATTAGAATTTATTTTTCCGGCTAATGTTTCAAAGATATTCATCGCAGCATCAACCGGAAGACAAATGAAAATTAAATCTGAGTCGAGACTTTCTATTGGAGACGATAATTTTTGGTCAATAACATTTTGCAAGAATGCTTTCTCAAGAACCTCTTCTTTATCAAAAGCGCTTATAACAAATTGTGAAGAATAGCTTTTAATTGCTTTAGCAATTGAACCGCCGATTAAACCTAATCCAACAATTGCAATCTTCTCAATCTTCAATTAGAGTTTCCTTCCTATTGCGGCTGCTATGAGTCGGAGTTCCTCAACCAGCTTGAGAAAAGTTTCAGGAAATAGTGCTTGCGGTCCATCGGATAGAGCATTTTCCGGGTCGTCGTGAATCTCAATCATAATTCCATCGGCTCCGGCTGCAACCGCAGCACGTGCCATTGGCGGAACTTGATCCCGCAATCCGGTTGCGTGAGATGGGTCTGCAATAATTGGCAAATGACTTTTTTTGTGAACTACAGGGATTGCAGAAAGATCGAATGTGTTGCGCGTATAATTTTCAAAAGTTCTAATTCCGCGTTCACACAGAAAAACGTTTTTGTTGCCGCCGGATAAAATGTATTCGGCAGACATCAACCACTCTTCTATTGTTGCCGCAATTCCGCGTTTGACCATTACAGGTTTAGTTGTTTTACCCAATTCTTTCAGAAGAGAAAAATTTTGCATGTTGCGTGCGCCAAGCTGGAAAATATCTGTGTATTGATCAATCAGTTCGATTTGTTCGATCTGCATAACTTCGGTAACAACTAACAATTTATTTTCATCTGCTGCTGCGCGGATTAATTTCAATCCTTCCTCACCAAGTCCTTGAAACGAATAGGGAGAAGTGCGCGGCTTAAAAGCGCCGCCTCTCAAAATTTTTGCACCTGAATCAGCAACAACTTTTGCTAACCGAAAAATTTGATCTTCGCTTTCTACAGAACAGGGCCCGGCTATCATCGCAATTCGATTTCCTCCAAGCTCCACGTCTTTGATTTTTATAACAGTGTTCTCTTCATTAAAACTTCTGCTTGCTAATTTGTATGGTGTTGTAACGCGGTAAACTTCGTCAACGCCTTCAAGTATGCTGATGTTGCGTGTATCGAAATTTGGTTTGACGCCAATCGCCCCGATAATTGTTCGTTCAGCTCCTATTGATTTGTGAATTTGAAAACCAAAACCTTCAAGATGTTTGATTACATTTTCTATTTGTGCTTCTGTTGCGTGCTTTTCTAAAATAACAACCAATGTTTACTCCTTGTTTAATTATGAAAATTTTTTTCGCCAGCCCGAACTTCTATTGGAATATAATCTTCTTTTGTCGGAATGGCGCACGAATATAGTGAATTATAAGCGCAAAATGGATTGTAAGCTAAGTTGAAGTCAATTGTATATTCAAATTCCTTGTCGTCAACTTTTTTGAAATCCAAATACCTGCCTACTCCGTATGTCTCTTTGTTCGTAGTTTTATCTGTAAACCATATTGAATAATATTTTTCTCCGTACGGAGTGTCGCTTTCGTAAACATTTATTTTGATATGCTGATTCTTGTAGTTAATAATTAAGTACCCGAATCTCACCGATTTTCTTGCTTCTCCTTT
>JBFLWC010000007.1:0-8578 GCA_040758415.1 Bacteroidota bacterium
TATTCCTTTTATTTTTTTGATGAAGTATGTTGAATATTAATGAAACAAAAAAGCCCTTCTTGTTTCGAAGGGCTTTGGCTAAAATCTATTTTATATTATTACAATCTAAGCATCGCTCTCCGACAGCATACGAAATGTCTTATAGCAGTAACACATCGCCATACTTTTGAATCCCCCTGTTATATTTATTTTATGGTTTTTCATAATCTCGATTGCAATGTAATAGAAAATGATCAATGTGTCAAGCGTTATAGAAAAATTTTATAATTCGTACTTCGTACCTCGTATTTCGTACTTCTAAATAACATTTCAGAGATCTTTTTATTCGCCCCACCTTTCCGAAGTTCCGAAGGAATGGTCGTCAAACTTCGACGAACTCTGTCGAGCTATGCCAGAATCCCTTCATTCAGCGCAGGTCGGAGTCAATACTCCGACCAAGCATTTTTCTCTCCCCCTTTGGGGGAGAAAGAGGGGGCTTTATTTTATAATCTCTTTTAGATTTTGGTAACCACTCTTACTTACCGGTAAATGTTTTCCATCGTTAAGAAGAACCCGATACGATTCTTTCTCGAATAACTCGATCTGTTTAATAGCCGAAAGTTTTACAAAGTACGAACGATGAATTCTGATAAATTCCGAAGGGTTCAAATTTTCTTCAAAATATTTCATCGTTTTTTGTTTTAAGAAATTTCCTTTGACGGTGTAAAGCATTGTGTAATCATCTTGCGCTTCGATGCAGCGAATTTCTTCAATAGGGATGATTAAAATTTTCTGTCCGCTCTTTATTACAATGCGGTCTAAAAACTCATCTCGCTTTTCAACTGTTTTTACTAAACCGTGAAGTTTCTGCTTCGATTCATTTTTGTTACTGAGTAGTTTGAATGCTTTCTCCATTGCTTCGGCAAAACGTTCTTCCGAAAACGGTTTTAGAAGATAATCTGTTGCATTAACTTCGAATGCTTTGAGGGCGAATTGATCGAACGCTGTTGTGAAAATTATTACGGGAGGTTCTTCCAAAATTTCTAGCATCTCGAAGCCGGTTAACTTTGGCATTTGAATATCGAGAAAGATTAGATCCGGTTTCAACTCGTTAATTTGCTTGAGCCCATCAAATCCATCCGGACATTCTGAGAGTAATTCAACACCATCAAATTTTTTTAGATAATTTTTTATGATTTCCCGGGCAAGCTTTTCATCCTCAATTATAATTGTTCTTATTTTTTCTTCCATAGCTGCTACACTTTAACTGGAATAAATATGCTCACTTTAAAAATGTTGTTCAACTTTTCAACAGATACAAGATTTTCCTGGTTATAAATCAATTTCAATCTGTTCTTTATATTTTTTATCCCGATACCTTCACCTTTGCGCGGTAGAGAATCCGGGTCAAAATTATTCTCGACCACAATCTTAAAATATTCTTTTTCCATTCCGCACGAAAGTTTGATTGTAACTTTCTCAAGACTTTCATACACGCCGTGCTTGATAGCATTTTCAAACAACGGCTGAAGAATCATGCTCGGAACATCGAGCTCTTTGCATTCGGGTTCAACTGTTTCAACAAATTCAAACTTATCTGCAAAGCGAACCTTCTCAATATCAAGGTAAAGTTTTGCGTTGTTGATTTCCTCGCTCAGTTTATTTTTCTGTTTTTCGTTTTTTGAAAGCGTGCTGCGCAGGAAAGCAGAAAGTTTGATCGTCATATCTTGCGCCTGCAGAGGATTAGAAATTGTAAGTGAGCTTATTGAATTCAAGCTGTTGAAAATAAAGTGCGGATTGATTTGATACTTTAGTGTTTTTAGTTCAGCTTCTTTAACAAGAGTTTTAAGCACTGCTTCTTTCAATACTTTCTCTTGAAAGTTGTTGTAGTAGATAATAACGTAATCAACAGAAATGATAACCGTATAAAAAAGTATTCCAATTAAAAATCTCCACACAAGCGACTTAACAAGAAATTCCATGTAAATTTTTTCTTCGGCTACAATATTGCTCGTTAAAAAATAGCCCGCAATAATCCACAAGCCAGATGTTATAACAGCAGCTGCAATGTGATTGAGAAAAATTTTTATAGTGCTGTAGTTCTCAAGTGAATTAAAACTTACTGTGTACCAAAGACTAATACCGAATGTGAAGTAAATCAAATTAAAGATTACGCTATCGGCAAACGCATGCAATACAGATATATTTAGAAAAAAGTTGAGTACGCTAATGTGAACGAGGATAATTAAAAACCAGACGATAGAATATGCTGCTAAAACTTTTTTGCTTTTTAAAAATGGATTAGTCATTCTCCGCTCAATAAAAATTAATAAAGCAATTCACCACCGCCAAAGAGCGTAACGCCTTTAATAATTAGAATTCCTTCACTGCTTTCAGTAGTGTTGATTTGTGAAAATCGCTTATCGTCAAAGCCGCCAAAAACTGAAGTTACGTTGAGCAAAATTTTCCAGTTTTGGGGAACGCGAATGTATGTTCCTCCAAACAAAGTTGTAACTTCTAAAGTGTTTTCGGTGTTTGCGAGTTTTGCGTTTGTTAAGTCTAATTTTGTCCCTCCCAAAAGAGTTGTAACTTTTCCGCCGCGGAAATTTTCAGAGAAAATAATTTTGTTTATCGAATTGAATACGGTTACTTCGTCAATAAAATCATATACCTGAGAAGCAGTATTTGGCTCTCTTCCGCCAGCAGAGAAATGTTCACGATGAATTGTTGGTTTTTCATTTCTTCTTAGGATTAGCCACAGTCCTATAATTAGAAAAATTGCGGGCCACAAATCGCCAAACCCGAGATCAAAGAAAAATGGAACAAAATGACGCAGCGTTCCGAATAAACCGATTCCAAGAAAAATATAACCAACAATACTGTTGCGGTGATTTGCCAGTAAAATAATTCCAATAATCAAAAAGATTGAGTGCCAGGAAAAAATTAAATGGCGTATATCAAAACTTTCGAACCATGGAAATCCAAAATTATCTAATAAAAACAATCCGCCAAGGACAATTAAAATTATTCCCAGCCAGTTCCCTCTGCGTGTGCTTTGCATTTTATCCTCCGAATAAATTTTTATTCGCCCCACCTTTCCGAAGTTCCGAAGGAATGGCCATGCCAGAATCCCTTCATTCAGCGCAGGTCGGAGTCAATACTCCGACCAAGCATTTTTCTCTTCCCCTTTGGGGGAGATGGAGGGGGCTTTATTTTTAAATTCTAACTCTGTGCTTCGTATAAATCTGTTTGTTTTGCTATCTGCTAACTGATTAAAAAATAGTTTTTATTTCTCCGCCGCCAAAAAGAACAAGTCCTTTGATAACAAGAATTCTTCCTTCTTGAAAAGCTTTATTCGGGTTTTTGCTTCGTTTATCTCCAAATCCGCCGAAGATAGGAAGAATATCCATTGCAATTTTCCAATCTGTTGGAACAATTAAAGTTGTTCCGCCAAACACAGCAATGATCTCAATATAATTTTCACCCCCGGCAAGTTTACAGTTTGTTAAATTGATTTCAGAGCCGCCGAAAATTGAAACAATATTTCCACCTTTAAAATTATCCGAATGAACTACTTTTGTTCCGCCGCCAAAAATATTGATGCTTTCAACGTAATCATTACTTGTAATTGGTTGCTTTGTTTGATCTGCTGCTGTTAGTTTGGTTTTGAAAGTTCGGAATTGTTTTCTACCAAAAATTATGTAAACGCCAATAAGCACTAAAAGCAGCGGCCAAAGTTCCGGAACAAGATTGAATAGACCAATCGCGATGAAAATAACTCCAGTTGTTTTATTACATGACAAAAAGAAAAACAGTATGCCTATTAATATGAAGAAATATTCCCATGAGAGATAGTAATCGGGCAGGTAAATAAAATTGTAGTTGTGTAAGATGAACATAGAACCGAGTATGATGAGTAATAAACCTATAATTACTCTTACGCGTAATTTTGGCGTTTCCATTTTTTCTCCAATAATTTTTATTTCTGTTTATTCTGACGGCAAAGATAAAGTTAGGTTTTGAGTTGAAGAATAGAAAATCGGTGAACGTCAGGAATTTATCGGTAAAGACATTACGTTACGATATTAAATTTGTTTCGTTTGTTGGTAATTCTTGTACGTCTTTTAATTTTCTCTCTATAGCTCTTGTTCGTGTCTTGGCACTATCAATTGAATCGCTTGCTTGTCTTAACTTTTCCTGTGTCTTATCTAATACATCTCCAAACTTTCCAAATTCGGTTTTGACTGCACCGAGTAAACTCCATACTTCGCTTGAGCGTTTTTCAATTGCCAGTGTTCTGAATCCCATTTGCAAGCTGTTTAAGATTGCCGAAAGAGTTGTTGGACCAGTTATTATAACTTTGTAATCGTTCTGAAGTTTTTCGAATAATCCGGGTCGCCTTAAAATCTCTGCAAACAGACCCTCAACCGGAAGAAAGAGAAGCGCAACATCGGTTGTGTTTGGCGGGTCCAAATATTTTTCGAAAATTGATTTGGCTTCTACTTTAATTCTATTCTCTAAAGCTTTTGAAGTCTCCTCAATTAATGCAGCATCTGCAAATTCTTGCGCTGCAACTAAGCGTTGATAATCTTCCATCGGAAATTTGGCATCAATGGGCAGCCAGCAAATTCCATCTTTATTTTCGCTGCGACCCGGCATTTTAATTGCAAACTCAACTCTATCACCGCTCTCTTTTTTTGTAGCAATATTTTTTGTGTATTGATCGGGAGTTAGAATTTGGTCTATCAAATTCTCTAATTGAATTTCTCCCCACGTTCCTCGTGTCTTAACATTTGTAAGAACTTTTTTTAGATCGCCTACACCTACAGCAAGGTTTCTCATTTCGCCCAAACCTTCGCGCACGGCTTCCAGCCGCTCGCTGACAATTTTGAATGACTCACCCAGACGTTTCTCTAATGTATCGTGAAGTTTTTCATCAACAGTCGCACGCATCTCTTCAAGTTTCTTTTCGTTTTTGTCTTGAAGTTCTTTCAACTGCAGCTCAACTTTTTCCTGCAGCTTATCGAATTTTTGTTCGTTGGTTTGCGTCAGTGTGTTTAACTGTCCGGCAAAAATATCGAGCTGATTTTTTTGCCCTTTTGAAATTTCTACGATAGTTGATGAAAGCCGTTCTCCCAGTTTTAGCACAGACTCGTTTAACTCTTCCCGCTGCGACTTTGCATTCTTTGAATTCTCTTCTCTGTTACGCGCAATCTCATCGCGGAACGAGCGGTCCATCTTTTCAAATTCATCTTTCAGTGTCGCTTCATTTCCAGCAGGAAAATTTTTCCTAATCATTAAAAACAGAACTATTACTGCAATTAGAGTTGTTACTGCAAGAACAAATAAAATTTCATTCATATATTCGCCATTAAATTAAGAGTTGGGTAGAATTATGCGGGGTATTTATAAAATATTTTGTTATTCGGCAAATCATTTATTTCATAAATTTAGAAAGCATTTACAGGGCTGAATAAAATGAAAACATGGAAAAAAGTTTTAATTGGTGTTTTTACACTGCTTCTTGTAATTATTCTGGTTCTATCTGCTCTTTCATATTTCATGCTGAAAAAATCTTTGCCGCAGTATGATGGCGAGAAAAAAGTGAACGGCTTAAACAGCAAAGTAGAAATTTACCGCGATGAGTTTGCCGTTCCAATGATCAAAGCAGAGAACGATGAGGACGCAGCATTCGCGCTTGGATATGTTCACGCACAAGAGCGGTTGTTCCAGATGGATGTTGCGCGACGTGCCGGCGAGGGGCGGCTTAGCAAAGTGTTCGGCACCAAAACTATTCCAATTGATCAAATGTTTCGCACTCTTGGAATTTACAAAAACGTTACAGCAACTTATGATAAGCTGAATCCTCTTTCAAAAAAAATTTTGGAAGCGTATTCAAACGGTGTCAACGCCTTAATCAAAGAAGCGAAGGGAAATTATCCAATCGAGTTTGATCTGCTCGGATACGATCCTTATCCTTGGAAACCGGAACACAGTTTGATAATTGCAAAATTGATGGGATGGGAATTAAATATGAGCTGGTGGACGGATATCACGTTCTCTCAACTTGTTCAAAAATTTGGAGGGGAGAAAGCAAAAGAACTTTTACCAGACTTTCCGGAAAATTCACCAACAATTATTCCGGCAGAATTAAAAGGGCTTGCACAAATTTCTACCGACTTTGTAAAAGTTGACCAGCAATTCAGAAATTTTATTGGCTTTGTTGGTACGCACATCGGTTCGAACAACTGGATTGTAAATGGAAAAATGTCTGCATCCGATAAACCGATAATTGCAAACGATCCGCATCTTGCATACACGGCGCCGGGGCGATGGTTCTTTGCGATGATTAGAAGCAATGATTGGAACGCAGAGGGATTTACAATTCCGGGTTTGCCGGCTATAGTTATCGGAAAAAATCAAAATATCGCATGGGCTTTAACTAACGTAATGGCAGACGATGCAGATTTTTATGTTGAGAAAATTGATTCGGCCGGAAAAAATTATCTGCTCAATAGTTCGTGGCGCCCGCTAACGGTTGAGAAAGATACAATTCACGTGAAAGATTCTTTAAGCGTTATTTACGAAATTAGACGAACACACCGCGGACCAATTATTACAGATATTCATCCATTCAAAAAATTATATCCTAACGTCAAAGTTCAAACAGCGCAGATGAGTATGAAGTGGACCGGGCTGGAGTTCAGTGATGAAATGTTTGCTGTTCTCTCAATCAACAAATCGAAGAACTGGAATGACTTCAAAAATGCAGTTCGTTACTATACGGTGCCAGGGCAAAATTTTGTTTACGGAGACGACAAAGGAAATATCGGTTACATCTGTGCTGCTCGTCTGCCTATTCGTGCTGCAAACAGCCCGACTTTAATTTACGATGGAACAACCGATGCGAACGATTGGAAAGGTTTTGTTGCTTATGAAGAGATGCCGAAACTTTTCAACCCGCCGCAGAATTATATTGCATCTGCAAACAACAAGACGATTCAGAATTTCAAATACCACATTTCGAATATTTGGGAACCTCCGTCTCGTATAGAAAGAATAACTCAGCTTCTCGGCTCAAAACCCATTCATTCGAAAGATGATTACAAAAAATATCAACTCGATTTTGTTTCTCCTTATGCACAGAAGCTTACACAATATATAACTACAGCATTCAACAACACAAAAGTAACGGACAAAAATCTTGAGCTTGCTCTTGAGCTTTTGAAAGATTGGGATTTCGAAATGAATCCGCGAAGCCAAACGCCAACAATATACACACACTTTTTTCAGCACTTAATTAAAAATATTTTTGAAGATGAAATGGAAGAAGATCTTCTGAAGGAATATGTTTTTATTGCTAACGTTCCGTATCGAATTATTCCGAAAATGATGGAAGAGAATCGTTCAATATTTTTTGACGACACACGTACACCGCAAATTGAAATGCGCGATGATATCGTAAGAAAAAGTTTGGTAGATGCTCTTAATAATCTTGAGCAAGTTTACGGAAAGGATATTGCTGATTGGCAGTGGGGAAATATTCACAAAGTAACTTTCAAGCATATATTTCATGATACATCTTCACTGTTAGATAAGATTATCAACATCGGTCCCTTCGAAATTGGAGGAGACGGAACAACAGTTTTCAATACAGAATATTCTTTTTCAGAGCTGTTTGAAAAGTCCAGAAATCTATCCATGCAGTATCGCTCGGAACCTTATTCAAACATCCTCGGTCCTTCGATGCGTTACATTTTTGATTTTGCGGATCCGGATCATCTCGAATTCATTATGCCTACGGGCGAATCGGGGCATTTCATGAGCAAGCATTATAAAGATATGAGTGAGATGTGGCTGAAAGGGAAGTATATCAAACTTTCGTTGAAAGAAGAGGAGTTCGTAAAAAAATCAAAATCAGTTATGCGGCTTATTCCTCAAACGTGAGACCTGTCTACTGGTGGAAGACCCGGGTGCCTGATCCGCCTCCGTCAGTTGACGGATGGCGGACTAAGTGCCTGAGAATTAATATATTTTTCATTCGTACTTCGTACCTCGTACTTCGTACTTCAGAAGAGGTTTTTAAACAAATAAAAATAAATACAAGTAAACAACCGGTGCGGTAAATAGTAGCGAATCGAACCGGTCAAAAATTCCGCCGTGTCCGGGGATTAGGGAAGACGAATCTTTCACGTGTGCGTCTCGCTTCAACAAACTTTCAATCAGATCGCCAATCTGTCCGAATGTTCCAACAATAAATCCAATTACAATTGCATTATGTAATTCCATAAACTCAAGCAGAACTTCTCTTGCGGCAATCATGCCGATGATTGCAAAAACAAATCCGGCAATTGCGCCTTCCCAGCTTTTGTTAGGACTAACGCGCGGCATAAGTTTATGCCTGCCGTATGCTGTGCCTATAAAATATGCAGCGGAATCGCAAATCCATATTGACGCAAGAATTGAAATGATTAAATATCCGCCTTGATTATAAGTAAAAATTGAATCTCTGTAGAACTCGCGCAGGTCAACTATTGCGGCTGAAAAAAGTCCCATGTAAAAAATACCCAGCAAAGTTGAACCAAGATTTGCACTGGCA
>JBFLWC010000008.1:0-2652 GCA_040758415.1 Bacteroidota bacterium
TTTCATGCTTAGGACCAAATAGAACCGGAATTCCGTAGACGGCGGGTTCAAGCACGTTATGAATTCCTTGCTTAAAACTTCCGCCAACATAAGCTGCGTGCGCATAAATATAAAGCATCAAGAGAATTCCAATTGAATCAATGATTATGAATCGTTCGCCTTTGTAATTATTCAAGTATGAAAAACGTATCGAATCATATTGCCCGATAAGTGTGTTTTCTATTGCTTCGAGGTGTAAAATTGTTGGCTCGTGCGGAACAATAATTGTAATAACAGCCGAATCAAATTTCATCAATTTCATCAGAGCTGGAAGCATAACATCCTGGTCGTTTTCCCACGAGCTTCCGAGCACAAAAACTTTTTTGCCGTCAAAAAATCCATCCTTAAAAAGTTTTTTATCTTTTGCCTGCAGACTTTTTTGGTAGACCCGGTCGAAGCGCGTATCGCCTACAGCTTTTATTTTTTCGCTATTAATGTCGAAGTCTCTAAAATTTTCTTCGTCAATTTTAGAAACGGCAAGAATTTTTGTTACGCTGGAGTAAAGTGATTTATGAAAACTTTTGACGACAGGTAATTTGCGTGATGTTTTTGCGCGCATTGTTGCGTCAACAATAAAAGTCGGTATCTTCTTTTTTTCAAGCTGCCATATCATATTAGGCCAAATATCGTACCGCATAAAAAGAGCAAGATTAGGGCGTACGAGATTTAAGAAGCGATTCGTCATTGTTGGAGTATCGAAAGGGAAGTAAGCGATTATATCTGCGTGCTGGTATTTGAGCGAATTTTTATAACCCGAAGGCGAGAAAAATGTTACTACTATGTTCACATCATTTTTTGCGCGCAGTTTTTCAATAATTGGCTTTGCCTGCTCAAACTCGCCCATCGAAGCCGAATGAAACCAAAACATTTTTTTTTTACGATTTATTCCTGCAAGATCAATAATCAAATTTTCAAAAAGTTTTTTTCTTCCTCGAATGCCTGCCCGAATCTTTGGATTGAACAGTTGCGCAACAAAAAGAAACGACTTAATAAATGGAATAACAATACCGTTGTAGAAAATATACCACATGTTCATAAACGTGAGAGAGTATCTTTAATATGATTGAATACCAACTGGGGCGTAATGTCTTTCATACATCTAAAATGTTTTCGGGGGCAGCTCGATCTTCCAATATGACTGCACGGACGGCAAGATAACGATTTATTTTCTAAGATTGAATTATGCACAGCGTACGGCGCAAAACCGAACTCGCAAACAGTTGAGCCAAAAACTGCAACAAGTGGTACGCCAACGGCGGTTACAGTATGCATCAACCCTGAATCGTTTGTAAAAATAAGTCTACATTTTTTCATATCTGCTGCCGTCTGAAGAAGCCGATCATTGTTTTGCAAATTAACACAACCATCAATTTGTCTAAATATTTCTTCGCAAAGTTCTTTATCGGATTTTCCGCCGAATAGAACAATCGTAAATCCCTCTTTGGTTAATTCATTCCCGAGTTGAACAAAATATTCCGGAAGCCAGCGTTTAGTAAAATGTTTTGAACCCGGGCAAAATCCAATATAGTTCTTTTCATTTTCGAGCTGAGGTTTTACATCTTCCGGTATTAACAATTCTAAACCTTTATCGTCAAGCTGAACATCTGCGGTCTCGGCGTAACGTTGTGGAATAGTCTTTAATTCTTTCAGAAAGTTTATCTTGAAATAAACTAGAAGAAGTTTTTTCAGCGCCGGTTTTTTGAACCGCCTAATCTGCAGATGAAATACACCGGTGAGTGTACGGCTTCTAAAATTGTTCTGAAGATCAATTATCAAATCGTACTTCGTACTTCGTACTTCGTACCTAAGTTCTTCTGCCTTATCTTTTCCGTAAATGTAAAGTTTATGTAGATATGGATTGTTTTTAAGTACTTCTTCGTATTGCTTTTTAACTACAAAATCAATTTGTGAGTTCGGGTGCTTCTGCTTGAGTGCTCTTATCACCGGGGTTGCCAGGAGAACATCTCCGAGAGAACTGAGACGAATGATCAGAATTTTATTTATTGATTCGTTCGACAAATTGCTCAACAATAATTTTCACTGCAAAACTAAATAATAAAATTTTTCATTCCAATTTGGGTTGTTACTCTTTAGACACTTCTTTATTTTTCGATTAGTTATAAAACAAAGCGAGAAAACTAATGACAACATTACCTCCGCCTGCGGTAAAAACTTTTCCGGAAAGTTCGATTGAAAAGCAGTGCTACAACATAGCAGAAATGTTCAAAGCAAACATTCCGATAACGAACGATAGAAACCGTCTTGGTTATTGTTTATTCAAATATATGAACGGGGAAGGAGACTCCCCGGAAATTTTAGTAAGCTCAACAAAGATTAAAATTGTTGGCATAACAAAGGAAGAGCTTGCAAAGAAAATTACGGAGGAACTTATCGAGACCAAATCCAAAATTTAAAATTCAAAATCCAAAACCCCACTTTGAATTTTGTGCTTTGGATTTTGTTTTAAGAAATTTCCATAGCTTCTTTCAAAAATTTCTCTACCAATAAAACATCCTCTTCACTGCCAATATAGATAGGCGTCCTTTCATGCAGGGCTACTGGTTGAATTTCTAAAATTCTTTTTTCCCCGTCTGTTGCTCTGCCGCCGGCTTC
>JBFLWC010000009.1:0-2035 GCA_040758415.1 Bacteroidota bacterium
GTAAACTTATAATTATTGTAAAGAAAATGAAATCCTTCCTGCGGAATATTTCCTGCATAATTAAAAATAAAACCGCCGACTGTATCATAATCGTCATTCACGGATGAAAAATCCTGTCCTAACAATTCATTCAAACTGTCAATTGTAACTTTGCCAAGAATAAGATAACTGTTATCACCGGTCTTCACTATTTCATTTTCTTCTTTATCATACTCGTCTCTGATTTCACCAACAATTTCTTCCAGAATGTCCTCAAGAGAAATTAGTCCGGCTGTTCCTCCGTATTCATCAACCACAATTCCAAGATGAACATTTTTTTCTTGAAATTCGTGCAGAAGGACATTAATGAGTTTTGTTTCCGGAACAAACAGTGCCTGGCGCGCTATACTTTTTAACAAAAGTGTTTTTCTGACTTCCAAATTATTAAGATACGGAAGAAGATCTTTCGCATAAATTATTCCAAGGATGTTGTCGAGATTATTTTCATACAATGGTATTCTGCTGTGGCCGGATTCATTGATTATCTTTATTAATTCATCAAAGTTGGATTCGACTGAAACCGAAATAATATCAACACGCGGCGTCATCACTTCCCGTGCTGTTACAGTCTTAAATGAAACAATTCCGTGAATCAGTTCATGTTCGCCTTCTGCTCCGCCTACAGCGGACATTCCTCTTTCGATGCTCAGAGAAGCAAGTTCAGTTCTTTTAAATGTTTTCTTCGACTTATCGTAATCTATTCTTTGCACAAGAAACTTATGCAGGTCTGTTACAATTTTTGAGACCGGGTAAAGAATAACACAAACCCAGTAAAGAGGTACAGCGGTTAAACGAGCAAATTGTTCGGGATATTTTAGGGACAAAAATTTTGATGTAACTTCTCCAATCAAAAGCAGAAGAATTGTTAAAAGAATAATTTGCACAATAATAGCAAGCACTTCCGGGACGCCAAGAGTTTTAGCAAGCTCGAGCGCAATTAATACGGAAATAATTGAAGCAGCAACATTCACAACAGTATTGCAAAGTAGAATTGTTACATTAAGTCTATGTGGATTTTCTAAAAGCAGCTGGATGTAACTTCCGATGATTCGATGTGTCTTTTTTAACTCACGGATTTTCTTTTTATCAAAAGCAAAGAGAACCGCTTCTGATCCAGAAAAAAAAATCGAAAGCAAAAAGCATATCAACAAAAAAAAGATTTTTAATTGTAAGCCAAAATCCAAATAGAATTTTATCCTAATTTATTCAACACCATTCCACAAAGAGAGTGGCTAAAACGGAAGATCATCATCAACGGCTGAAGCAGCTTCTGGTTCTGCAGTGTTGAAGCCGCCAGATTTTTCACTGCTGTAACTCTCACCTCCATTGGATTCTCTACCTTCGAGTGGAATCAACTTTTCAGAGATCACTTCTGTTACGTAGCGTTTAATTCCATCTTTGTCTGTGTAATCTCTTTTCTGAATACGTCCCTCAACGTAAAACTTTTTTCCCTTTTTTAGAACTTCCTTAAAATAATCGGAGAGATTAAAAGAAATTACATTGTGCCATGTTGTTTCATTCACCCAATTGCCATCTTTGCCTTTGTAACTGTTTGTAGTGGCAATTGAAAATGAGGTAACTGAAAGATTATTGGTTGTAAATCTTGTCTCGGCGTCATTTCCGAGATTGCCAATCAACATAATTTTGTTAAGTGAAAATGCCAATTTATTCACCTTTGGTTGTTATGGATGATTTCCATCCTAAATTTATCATAATAAGTTGAAATAGCAAATATGAAAAATTCGTAATAGAAATCTACTTTTCAGTAATGATGAAGGCATCTTTGAAAGAAGCAATTTGGCGGAGAGAATTTCTTACACTTTCTGCATCCTCTCTTGTAGCAAATGGCGACAAAAGAACAACGTAAAGTTGAACTTGATCTCTGAACGAAATACTCATTTCGTAGTCAATCTTAGCTTGATTTTCTTTTACAAAAGATTGTGCGCGCTCTTTAGAAGTGAAAGCCCCGACCTGGACAAAAAATTTTTTATCGGTT
>JBFLWC010000010.1:0-12439 GCA_040758415.1 Bacteroidota bacterium
ATCATAAATAAATAATTCATTTTAAGAGTGATTGCAAAGAGCACCAAGAAAAAAATAGATGCTAGTATACGCGCATTCTTTTTAGTAACAGCTCCGCTTGGTATCGGACGGTTTTTTTTGAGAGGATGAACTGCATCTTTCGGCGCGTCAACAATATCATTAACAACGTACACTGCGCTTGAAGCAATTGAAAAAGTTATAAATCCAAGAAGAATAGTATAATAACAGTCTGGCTCAAAAAGATGTTTGGAAAAAACTGCAGGCACAAAAACAAAAAAGTTTTTTGGCCAGTTAGTAATTCTAAGCAGCTTAATATAGCCGGCAATATTAGAAAACAACAGCTTCTTCATAAGTGCCAAAGTGTTGCTTCAAACCGTCAACCATTTCGCCAAGTGTAACATAGCTGCGTGCGGCTTCCAATAATACAGGCATTAAGTTTTTTCCGCTCTTTGCAGCCGAGTCGAGTTCCCGCAAACTTTGCTCTACTGCACTTTGATTTCTGCTCTGACGTAATTCAGCCAAACGCATTCTTTGCTGCTTTTCAACTTCAGACGATATTTGAAGAATCGGAATGTCAACCTTATGATTATCTTCTACGAATTCGTTGACACCAACAATAATTTTTTCTTTTTTCTCAAGTTCTTTTTGATAACGATAAGCAGAATCTGCAATTTGTTTTTGAAAATATCCGGCTTCAATTGCCTGAATAACTCCGCCAAGCGAATCAATCTCTGCAAATATTTTATTTGCTTCATCTTCCATTTTGTTCGTGAGGGATTCAACAAAATAACTCCCGCCGAGGGGGTCTACAGTGTTAATCACACCGGTTTCATAAGCAAGAATTTGCTGAGTGCGGAGTGCAATCTTAACGGCTTTTTCACTCGGAAGGGCAAGCGTTTCGTCCATCGAATTTGTGTGAAGCGATTGTGTTCCGCCGAGAACAGCAGCCATTGCTTGAAATGCAGTACGAACAATATTGTTTTCCGGCTGCTGCGCCGTTAACGTGCAGCCGGCTGTTTGTGTGTGAAACCTTAGCCACCAGGAGCGCGGATTTTTTGCACAGTATTTTTCCCGCATTCTTTTTGCATAAATTCTTCGTGCTGCACGGTATTTTGCAATTTCTTCAAAAAAATCTAAATGAGAGTTGAAGAAGAAAGAAAGCCGCGGCGCAAAAGAATCAATGTCCATTCCTCTTTCAAGGCATGCTTCAATGTATGCGAATCCATCGGCTAAAGTATAAGCGAGTTCTTGAACTGCTGTCGAGCCTGCTTCACGAATGTGATAACCGCTGATTGAAACAGGATTCCATTGAGGAACTTCATTTGTAGTGTATTCAATCATATCTGTTATAATTCGCATTGAAGGACGCGGCGGAAAAATAAATTCTTTTTGTGCGATGTACTCTTTCAAAATATCATTCTGAAGCGTTCCGCGGAGTTTTTCAAAACCAACTCCCTGTTTTCGGGCAACTGCAAGATAAAATGCAAAAATCATCGCAGCAGGAGAATTGATTGTCATCGAAGTAGAAACTTTATCAAGCGGGATTCCATCAAATAAAATTTCCATATCGCTTAGAGATGAAATCGCAACGCCGCACATTCCAACTTCACCCTCACTCATAGGCGCATCTGCATCCCATCCCATTAAAGTCGGAAGATCAAATGCTACGGAAAGACCTGTTTGACCATGCTCTAACAAATATTTGAAACGTTGATTTGTATCTTCCGGCGACCCAAATCCAGCAAACTGACGCATCGTCCAAATTTTTCCGCGGTAACCGTTAGTATGAATTCCACGCGTGAAAGGATACTCACCGGGGAATCCGAGTTCTTCAACAAAATCTGCGCTGCTAATGTCTTCGGCTGTATAAAGCGGATTTATCTTTTCACCCGAGACTGTTGTGAACTCGCCTGTCCGGCTTGCCTGTCCGGCAGGCAGGTAGGCAGGTTTCATCTCCGCTTCTTCGGACTTAGCAAGTTTATTTAAATAAGATTCTTTAGTTCTCACATACTTTTCTGAAAACATTGTACCCTCACCTTTCTTGTTTCTAATGATTGAAAGTGATTTGTAGAAAAAATACGAAACAGGCTTGCCTACTGCAAATAGACGCCCCGCCAATGCGGTGGCATGCCCCGCTTTGGCGGGGCGTTCAAGTTACCTTCTTCCAAATCTTTTATCGAACTCTTCAAGCGGTATTTTGATTACTATCGGTCTGCCATGCGGGCAAACATACGGCATTGATGTTGCGAAAAGTTTATCAACAAGTATTCTTATTTCATTTTCGGTAAGTTTATCTCCTGCTTTAATTGCAGCTTTACACGAAAAAGATTTTGCAAGATTATCGCGCATTTCAAGCTGGTTGTGCTGTTCATTCTTTCTGTATTCATGAAGAATATCAAGCAGTGTTTCAGTTTCACGTTCTACTTTTACATCGGAAGGAATACCGACAATAACAATTGTGTTCTTAGATTGAAATTTTATTTCAAAGCCGAGATTGATTAAATACGGTTCCAAATCTTTTGCAAGTTGATAGTCGGCCGGATCGAGATTTACTTTTTGCGGAAAGAGGAGGTGCTGTGCAAATGGAATATTCGCCTCGAAGGATTGCATCGCTTGTTCATAAAGAATTCTTTCGTGCGCAGCGTGAAAATCAATTATCATCAATCCACTTTTAATCTGTGTAAGAATATATTTGTTGTGAAGAAGAACGAGGAACGGAGTTTCCGGATGCTGCATTGTTCCGCTTTCATGATAAACTTCAGTGGCTCGGCTCTCATCAAATGGTGCCGCTGCTTGTGAATCCAGCGAAGTTGATTTTATTTCGCGGTTCAAATCATCAAACAAGCGGTCAATTTCCTCTTCGTTCATCACGGAAGGTTTATTATCCAAAGGTACTTGCCGCACCGGAAATGGTCTGTCGGTAAAATCATAACGGTCGGTCTTTGTAAAATTTTGAAATCGGAGTGATTCTTTCTCCGAAGGTGCGGCGTCAATTGAAACAGATGGAATGAGATCAAAACTTCCTATTGTTTTTTTAATTACTGCTTGAACGAAAGAGTAAATTTCTTTTTCGTCGTCGAACTTCACTTCTAATTTTGATGGATGCACGTTGACATCAACTTTCTTTTTGTCAATCGTCATGAAGAGAACAAAGAATGGATAATCACCTTTTTCCAGAATATTTTCGAAAGCAGTAAAGACAGCGTGATTAATAATTTTACTTTGCACATATCTTTTATTCAAAAAAAAGTATTGCTCTCCTTTGCTTCTGCGAAGATACGCAGGTTTGGTTACAAAGCCGGTTAGAGAAATGTAATCTGTCATCTCTTTCACTTCAATAACTGCATCCAAAATATTATCTGCAAAAATCAATTTCATCCGTTCATAAATTGTAGATACCGGAAAGTCAAAAATCAGATCCTCATCGTTGTAAAATTTGAATGCGGTTTCAGGATAACACAGAGATATTTTCTTGAATGTTTCGATAATATGTTTCAGTTCTGTTTGGTTGCTTTTCAAGAAATTGCGGCGCGCCGGAACATTATAAAAGAGATTTTTTACAGAAACCGACGTGCCTTTTGCATACGATCCTTTTTCTTTTGTGATGACCCCGTTATCATCAACCTTTATAAAAGTGCCAAGTTCCTGGTTGCGGCGCTCGGTTTTCAACTCAAAAATACTAACCGCTGCAATTGATGCCAGCGCTTCGCCCCTGAAACCAAGCGTGCCAATTGCTTCGAGATCGTCAATTGTTGAAATCTTGCTTGTAGCATGCCGTTGTATTGATAATAGAGCATCCTCTTCGCTCATTCCCTCGCCGTCATCTGCAACCTGAATCAAAACTTTACCGGCGTTTTTAATTACAATATCAACATTTCGGGCGCCGGCATCAATTGCATTTTCCATCAATTCTTTAACAACTGATTCAGGACGGCTTACAACTTCACCTGCTGCAATTTTATTGGCAAGATTCTCGGGCAATATTTTGATTTTACTGTTCATCATTATATAGTTAGGCGCTAGTTCAGGTCAATCTTCTTCCTGTCCATGCTCCAATAATGCCTTCAGATTTCTTTTTCCATGAATAAGACCCAAAACTACAATACTTGATTTTTCAATGCTGTAAATAAGACGATATTCTTTTACAAAGACTTCACGAATACTTGGATTCCTCAGTTCTGGAACAACCCGACCTTTTTCAGAAAATTCATTCAATGAACTTGCCCTATCAAGAACTTTTTGGACAAATGCTGCTGCATAAAAAGTAGAACCCTTTGCAATATACTCAGCAAGTGCCTCAAGGTCGGCAATCGCTTCGTATGACCAGATTACTTTGCGAGCCATTTTGACATCATCTTCTCAACTTCCTCATGGGTATGTACCCGTTTTTCTTCTATATCTTTGAGTCCCCGTTCAATTTTTTGGAGAACATAAAGATGATATTGGATATCCTCCAATGAGCAGTCATCCGGCATACGATTGAGAAGTTCACTTACTTCACGTTTAGCTGTCTGCATATTCTTCCTGTTCTTTTATTTCAATGATAACAAATTTGACAGTGAATTTCGCCTAACTATATAATGATGAACTGTGAAATCGGTAAATGTCTCGTTTGATTTGAGGAGCCATTTATCTTCATCAATATTCGGGAAGTAAATATTGCCCTCTGCCTCAAAATTCATTTCAGAGATTATCATTTCGTCTGCACGATCAATAACCTGATTAAAAATTTCTCCGCCTCCAATAATAAACACCTTTTCAAAAATACTTGTCTTAAAATAATCTAATGCTTGCTGAAGTGAATAAAAAATAATCACTTCGTGAAAGGGAGTTGAGTAATTTGAATTGCGGGTTACAACTACATTTAATCTGCCTTCAAGAGGTTTACCAATTGTTTCCCAGGTTTTTCTTCCCATAATAACCGGAGAACCCGCAGTAGTTTTTTTGAAATGCTGAAGTTCTTCATTCGAGAGCCAGGGTGTCTTGCCATTTTTTCCTATCACATTATTCTTTGAAACTGCTGCGATAATTATTTTTTTCAACAACTGCACTCTCTTAAATTTCACTCCCACGGTTTCTTCAGACCGAGCGATTCAAGTTTCTCTTCAAATTCTATTCGTTCGCGGTTACGCGAAAGCCGTCCTTCAACTTTACCAAGCCAGCCAAAATTTTCTGCAAGTTTAATTGCTTCTTGATTTTTATCCGCAATAATTTGTTTTATAATTTGAAGTTCGAGCGAAGAGAAATTTATTGAACTCATCCTGTAATCTTTGAACGCTTCCCAAGCAAGCGGGCACCAGCGGGCAACAATTTCATCCCCGATAATTTTTGCGTAACTGCGGATTTCAAATTGAGCGTGTTCATCCATTCTAAGAGCAAGAAAGTTGAGCAGGTTGTGAAGATCAATTTTCCAGTACGCTTCTGTGTAAGTTGAAAGGGGCAGGTCCTTTCGTGCCTGCTCGCGTGCAACACCAATCTGAAGCCGCTCCTGGTAAATCTCACGCGCAAACTTCTGAAGTTCTTCTTCCCGCTCGGAAAGTTTACTGCCGATTGCATCATCAAAAAAACCCGCACTTCCCTGCTTGTTATCTTTTGCCTGAACTCTCCATTGATCTGCATCAGTTTTTTGGGATGCATCAATTGCTATCGAATAACGTGTCGAATATTCATTGACGTTTGCAGTGCGATGACGAATCCATTGGCGCCACGTATCCATCGGAACACGAACGTGCAGTTTTATTTCGCACATTTCAAAGGGAGTTGTGTGAAAATTGCGCAGCAGATAACGTATCAATCCGCGGTCTTCAGAAATTTTTTTTGTCCCCTTGCCATAAGAAACACGCGCTGCTTGAACAATTGATTCATCGCCGCCCATATAATCCACAATACGGACAAATCCGTCATCTAGCACTTTAAATTTCATGCCCAAGATTTCATCAAGTGCTTCAATCCTAATTTTACCGAGATGTTCTAAATTTTCTTCCATGAGACAGCATCTGTTCTTTTATGAGTTTGAATTTTTCTTTGCAAAAAGCCGGATGATTTCTTTGCTGATTTTTCTGCAGGCAATTTCAATTCCTTGATCAATCTTTTGAATTGATTCTTCAATCGAATCAAAATATTCTGAAATTTCAATCACTTTCAAATTTTCTACTTCAGGCAAATTGCCATCGCTGCTGCCGCAAAGGAAAAAAATTGGAATCTTTTTTTGTGCAAATTCATTGACAACAATTAAAGCACCTTTATTCAAGAATGTTTGCGAATCCAATTTACCTTCACCTGTAATAACCAAATCCACATCGGAAGCTTCAACCTTCACTCTTAAATCTTCTTTAATAAATTTATCGGCAAATTTTTCTTCAGCGTTAAAAAACAATTTCATCGCAGCAGCGATTCCTCCGCCTGCGCCGTACAAATCAGCTTGAACTGAATCATCAACTTCAAGTTGATCTAAAATGTGTGTAAACCCTTTTTCCATCTCTATTGCTTCCTCATCCGTTGCGCCTTTTTGTTCGGCAAAGAGCAAACTGGCACCGTTAATTCCAAGTAAAGGATTTTCTACATCAACAATCAGTTCTATTTTAAATGGAAGAGAAACTTCAGGCACTATAATTTTTTCAACTAAAGAAAAGTCTTTCGGCAAAACTTCCAGCTTATTATCTTTTGCGTCGAATAATTCCAAACCAAATTCTTCCATCATTCCCATTCCCAAATCATTTGTTCCCGTTCCGCCTATTCCGATAATAACTTTATCTACATCCATAATTCCGTCGTTAACAGAATCAAGAATCTGAAGAAGCAGGTCTCCCATACCTCTCGATGAAATAATCATCGGTTTCCGGAATTCTTCAGGAATAATTTTCAATCCCAGAACTTCGGCAGATTCTATATACAGAGTTTTGCTTTTCTGAAAATAACCGACCGGGCAGAAAAATTTATTGCCGTTAAACGGATTCGGGATTTCGAAATGAAGAAACTCTACACCAAAATTTCTCTGGCAGACCTCAAGGAATCCGTCGCCGCCATCTGAAATCGGCTTCAACCTAAAGTCAATTTTCGATTTAATTTCTGCGGGCAATAATCTAAACAAAGATGCTTTGATAAATTCTGTGATTTCTACAGAATCGGCGCATTCTTTGAAACTATTTGGTGCAATTAATACTTTGAATTGTTCGCGATTATTCAAAATGCTGTTTACCTTTTTAATAATTGTTGAAAAGCAGCAATTAAATTCTTTTTTGTTGCAAGCAAATCCTGCGAAATAATTTTTACATCGCCTATTGCAGGCATAAAATTAGTGTCTCCGTTCCATCGCGGCACAAGATGAAAATGAAGATGAGCATCAATACCGGCGCCGGCAGCTTTGCCAAGATTAGCCCCGAAGTTAAAACCCTGCGGCTTCATCACAGCATCAAGCGCCTTCATCGAAAGCCGCACCGTCTTCATCGTCTCGTTCATTTCATTTTCGGCCAGCATGTTTAAATCGGAAATGTGCCGGCAAGGAATTATCATTAAATGTCCGCTGTTATACGGATATAAATTCAGCATCACATAACACAATTCGTTTTTATAAACTACAAGCGATTCTTCGTTTTCAATCGGAAGATTCAACGCTTGACAAAAAACGCACGCATCAGAATCTTTTCTTGTCTTGAAAGATTCAATGTAATTTGAACGCCATGGTGACCAAAGTTTTTCCATAAATAAAAAAGGCGGAAGTTAAAGTTACTTCCGCCGCAAATTTAATCAGAATAAATTTATTCTGCCTCTTCTTCTTTATGCTTTTGATATTCTTCAATAATTTTTGCTTCGGTGTCTTTTGGAACTTCTTCGTAGTGAGAGAAATTCATCGAGAACATTCCGCGTCCGGAAGTTAGACTGCGAAGCTGTGTAGAATATTTGTGTAGTTCTGCTAACGGCACTTTTGCTTTAATAATCTGGAAGCCGTCTTCTGAATCCATGCCTTGAATTTTCCCGCGTCTGCTTGTTGTATCTCCCATAACAGTTCCCATAAATTCTTCAGGAACTTTTACAGTGATATCGTAGATCGGTTCAAGCAGCACAGGTTTGGCTTCCAAAAAACCTTTTTTAAATGCTTGCGAAGCAGCAATCTTAAATGAAACTTCATCAGAGTCAACCGCATGATATGTTCCATCAAACAGTGTAACTCTAACGTCAACAACTTTACTTCCGGTTAGAATTCCTTTGGTCATAATTTCTTTCAGTCCTTTTTCAACAGCCGGAATAAAACGACCGGGTACAACGCCGCCAACAATAGCATCAACAAATTCATAACCGCTTCCGCGCGGCAGCGGCTCTAATTTCAAATGAACATGCCCGTACTGACCGCGGCCGCCGGATTGCTTTTTGTGTTTGTATTCTGCGTCTTCACATTTTCCTTTGATTGTTTCGCGGTATGGAATGCGCGGTTCTGCCAATTCAACTTCAACACCGTACCGGTCTTTCAACAATTTTATAGCAAGATTAAGTTGAAGCTCGCCCTGTCCGGAAACAATTGTCTGTGCAATTTCCGGGTCATATTTTGTTGTGAGTGTCGGTTCTTCTTCGTGAGCTGTGTGAAGTGCTACAGAAATTTTATCTTCATCCCCTTTTGCTTTGGGCTTAACAGCCGCACGTATTACAGGTTGGGGGTATTCAATTTTTGGAAGAAGAATCGAAAAATTTTTCGAACAGAGTGTATCGCCTGTGTGACTGTCTTTCAGTTTTACTACAGCGCCAATATCTCCGGCATTTAACTTTGCAGCATCTTTTCTACTGTGTCCGTTCAAAACAAAAATTTGTCCAAGGCGTTCTACTTTATCTCTGCTTGTATTTTGAAGGTCGAGGCCTGGTGTTAACGAGCCGGAGTAAACTTTGAAAATGGAAAGTTCGCCTACGTGTTGTTCGGATAATGATTTGAAAATGAGAAGCGCAGGCTCGCCTTTTGAATCACAAGCAAGTTTAATTTTTTGATCGCCGTCTTTCTTCGCTGCTTCAACCGGTTCTCTTTCATTGGGAGCGGGAAAATACTTTGAAGCAAAATCGAGCAACGTATTTTGTCCTACTCCCTTTGTTGCAGAAAATGCAAATGCCGGTACTAATTCCCTCTTAATGATTGATGCTTTCAACCCTTTCTGAATTTCATCTTCGCTCAAAGTTCCTTCTTCAAAAAATTTATTCATCAATTCTTCACTCGACTCTGCAATTTTCTCGATCAAAATTTCTCTCAACTTATCTGCCTGAGCTTTCATATCGGCGGGAATATTTTCTTCAGTAACTTTTTTAGAGCCGGCATCTCCATAAGTAACCATTTTCATTTTTATAAGATCAATAACAGAGTTGAAGTTTAACCCTTCCTTTACAGGGAATGAAACAATGGTTATATCGTGACTTAAACGCGTCTTAGCCTGCGCAACAGTTTCAAAAAATTTTGAATGTTCGTTATCCACTTTGTTTATAATAACAGCAGCAGGAAGTTTATTCTTTTTAACCAACTCCCATGTCTGTTCTGTCCCCACTTCAATTCCTTCAAAACTTTTTATCACCGAAACGCTAAGGTCTGCAACATACAAGGAAGAAATAACCTGACCGATAAAATCCGGGAAGCCGGGCGTATCCAAAATATTAATTTTGGTACCATTCCATTCTAGATGAAGAGGTGAAGCTGCAATCGAAATTCTTTTTTCTATTTCATTAGCATTAAAATCTGAAGTAGTGTTTCCTTCTTCAACTTTACCAATTCGGTTAATCTCTCCGCTTGTGAATAAAAGAATTTCGGAAATTGTTGTCTTTCCACTACCGCCATGACCGATAAACGCTATATTTCTTATAGCATCTGCATAAAATTCTTTCAAAATAAATTCTCCTTACGTTTGAACAAGAAAAATTACCTAAGTTTAAAAGCCGTCCAAAAAGCGGAAACGCCTTTTGAGAGTGCTTTGATATTTTTGATGAGATCCTTGGCTGGATATTCCACATCAGCATTTTTTTTTAGAGAAGTGAGGCCTGAAATTCTTTCGCGAATTTTTTTTATCGAGCTGTCAATTTCATCCCAGTAATTTTCTACCTCTCCAGCAACACGGCTGGCTCTACGGGTTACACTTTCCAGATTTTCAAGAACAGGAGTTGTTCTTTCTACTAATTTGTTAAGGTCTTTGCGCATTGCTTCTACATGTTCTGAAAATTTTTTTAAATAAACGATAGCAAAAACAGATAGGGTAGAAGCCGATAGGATTAATATGATAAGGAAAATATCAATTACGGTCATAAAAATTATGCTTCCTTCTCGGCTTTATAAGCATCCATTCCAGCTTTAATTGCTGTTTTTAAACGTTCACTTTCTTTCTCAATTTTTTCTTTTCCAGCATGAGTAAGAGTAGCGGCTTTATCTTTTGCTTCGCTTAAAATTTTTTCTGCTTCGCCTAAGAGAGTATCAACTTTTTCTTTAGTGTCTGCCACCAATTTTTCAGATTTTTTTTTACCCTCATTAATGAGCTGCGATGCTTTGTCCTTTGCTTTAGAAATATACCCGTCAGCATCTTCAATAAAATCCTGGGATTTGTTTTTAATATCTTCGCGTAGTTCTTTACCGGATTTTGGGGCGAACAATAATGCTAAGATAGAACCAACAGCAGCGCCTGTTAAAAATCCAATCAACAAGCCCTTACCCATTCCATTTTCTCCATTTGTCATAATAATCCTCCATCGGTTATGTTTGAAGTGCTGCCAATATAAAAACGTGAAACTTGAGACGCAAGATACTAGACGCGAGACGTTAGATATAAATTTTTACATCTCGCATTTCACACATGTCTAGCGTCTTACGTCTAGCGTTTTTCAACCTTGCATATTGCTTATGATTGCTCTACCAAAGTCCGAACAACTTAATTCTGTTGCACCTTTCATCAAGCGAGCAAAATCATAAGTAACAGTTTTTGATTTGATTGTTTTACCTAAAGCTTTCTCAATCAACTTAGCTGCTTTATCCCAGCCAATATATTCAAGCATCATAACACCGGAAAGAATAAGCGAACCGGGGTTCACTTTATCAAGTCCGGCATACTTAGGTGCTGTTCCGTGTGTTGCTTCAAAAAGAGCATAATGGTAACTCATATTTGCGCCGGGTGCAATTCCCAATCCGCCAACTTGTGCAGCGCATGCATCCGAAAGATAATCGCCGTTTAAGTTTGGTGTTGCAAGAACATCGTATTCATCCGGACGTAAAAGAGCTTGCTGGAACATGCTGTCTGCAATCCGATCTTTAATAACAATTTTCCCTTCAGGGATTTTTCCGTTGTAGTTTTTCCAAAGTTCGTCTTCAGTAACAGTTACATTGTTAAAATATTTTTTAGCAGTTTCGTATCCCCATTCCTTAAAGGCACCTTCAGTAAATTTCATAATGTTGCCTTTGTGAACGAGCGTAACGCTTTTACGTTTCTTGGCAATTGCATACTCTATAGCTTTCTTCACAAGCCGTTCGGATCCGAACTTGCTTATGGGTTTAATTCCGATTCCGGACCCCGTGCGGATATTTTTTTCAAATTTTTTATTGATGTACTTTATCAAATCATTAGAATCTTTTGATTCTGCCTTAAACTCAATTCCTGCGTAAACATCTTCTGTGTTCTCACGGAATATTACCACATTTAAATCTTGAGGGCGCTTAACGGGGCTTGGTGTTCCGGCATAATATTTCACAGGGCGCACACACGCGAAGAGATCAAGTTCCTGACGAAGTGTTACATTCAAACTTCTTATTCCACCGCCAACCGGTGTTGTGAGCGGTCCTTTAATTGCAACTGTGTACTCTTTAATTGCGTCGAGAGTTTCATTCGGCAGCCATTGATTTTTTCCATAAGTCTTAACTGCTTTTTCTCCGGCAAAAATTTCCATCCAAATAATTTTCTTTTTTCCTTTGTAAGCTTTTTCAACCGCTGCATCAAAAACCATTTGAGATGCAAACCAAATATCGGGTCCGGTTCCGTCTCCTTCGATAAAAGGTATAACCGGATTATCTGGAATTACCAGCTTTCCGTTTTCTATCGAAATTTTTTCACCCTCTTTGGGCACAACAATTTTTTTGTACTTAGCCATTTTCACTCCATTTTTTATTCGGGTAAATTATTCTTCACTACAATTATAAATGAAATTACTCTGTTCAATATGGCAGCCCAACTTTATTGGCGCAAGTAATGAAAGAATACTATAATGAAATATCCTGATCAAAATTAAAGAGATTATGATAAAAACCAAACAACAATATCGAGAATTTCCCGTCAAAGATTTTTTTATGAAGTGAAATTTACCACAGCTCATCTTTGAGACGCGCTCGGCGCGTTTCTACTATAATAAAATTTTGATGAGTGCGTTGTAAACTTTTGATAGCGGCAAGCCCATAACGTTATAAAAACATCCTTCAATTTTTTTTACGAAGACAGCA
>JBFLWC010000011.1:0-5980 GCA_040758415.1 Bacteroidota bacterium
CCTCCCCTGTGGGGAGGGATGGGGAGGGGCAGCTATTTTGAAATTTAGCGCGCAAGAAGAATACGGTTTGAGATGTTTACTCCGCATTGCAAAATTTTATGCGGTAGGTAAATCTTTTACTATCCCTGAAATAAGTCGGGCAGAAGGAATAACAGAACATAATGCGGGAAAAATTTTACGCGTGCTGCGCATCGGTGGATTTTTAGAAAGCTCGCGCGGACAAATAGGCGGCTATACTTTAACACGTCCTCCAGAAAAAATATTAATAGGCGATCTTCTTAAAATTCTTGGCGGCAGGTTATTCGATGACGGATTTTGCAGTACACACACAGGCGCAATGGATATATGCACTAACTCGATTGACTGTTCCATTCGCTCCCTCTGGAAAATGATTCAAGAATCTGTTGATTCTGTTGTTGCAAAGATGACGCTAAAAGATTTGATGGGCAATGAGTCTTTCTTCTTTGAAACAATTAACAGTAATTCTAAATTAAGCGAAACTGTGGTAGGCGGTCGGTGATTGGTTGTAGTTGGTTAGAAAATTGTATAAGAAACCTCTGATCCGTCTCTGGCGGATTCTTTAGAAATACGAAATATGAAATACGAAGTGCGAAGTTATACTTTTCACACTTTACGTCTTGCGTTTCACGTCTAGTGTCTTGCATAAGCAATATGGACAATCACAGATTTTTCAGAGATCTCCACCCACCCACCACCAATTGCGTTGAACTAATCAATTATCTATTTTGCCATAAAATATTAAGGATATCGTTTTGTATGAAAAAAATTCAAAGAGGGGTAACCGCTTTAGCATTTGCTTGCCTAATTGTCTTTCTCATTAATGCGTGTTCTTCAACCAAAGAAGCAGCCGAAAAAAAACAAACTCTGAAAGGAAAAATTATTGTGATTGGTAATGAGCCGTTTACTAAATTAGCTCTGCAGCTTGATAATGAAAAAGTTTATCTGCTAAAATGCAAAGACGATCTTGAAAAAAAATTGTGGCGTAACCAAGGTATAATATATTCTATTGACTACAGTAAAGAAGGTATAGACGGCGATTTACCTTTTCTAATTGTGGAAGATGCAACACCGGTCGTTCAAAACACAAAATAAATTCTTAAACAAAGACGAAGAAAAATTATGAAAAACTGCAGAATACTTTTATGGACTTTATCGGTAATAATCTTTTTTGGATTTAGCTTTTCTCTAAAAGCACAAAATGCTGTATCAATAAAAATTGCTGATGAATCAATCGAACAGCAAACAGAAAGCTACCCGATTGATGCCCGCCCGCTGCTCGAGAAATTTAGTAAAGCAAACGGAATTGATCTTACAAAAGCTCCGGCAATGCAGCAGTTAAGAAAGAGCGCGTGGAATTTTGTTGTCGGCTCGCAAAAGAATTGGTATGCATCCGATATGACGAATAATCAATTCTATTCGGTTTCATCAACCTGCCGCGCTGTAGGAACAAACGCATATATTTTTGTTGAAGACTCGCTGTGGAATTCACGCGTAGACCAAAATGCGGTTGATAAAGTTCAAGAAGCGTTCGATTCCAAGATCCCGGCAGACGCTAACAAAGGAATTTTTCAAACCAACGTTGAAACCTTTGGAAATCCGCCGAACGTAGACGGCGATTCAAAAATTATTATCCTTATACTAAACATTAGGGACGGCTATACCGGAACAGGCGGATACACGGCAGGATATTTTTATGGATACAATCAGTATGCGCAGGCAAATAGCAACTTTGCAGAAATCTTTTACCTTGATGCAAACCCGCTTAACCTTAAAACCCCTAATGGTCTTGCCGCCGGAATGAATACTCTTGCACATGAATTTCAACACATGATACATTTCAACTACGATAGAGACGAATATACATTTGTTAACGAAGGGATGTCTTTAATGGCGGAGTACATAAACGGTTATCAGCTTAGAGAACAGGGCAGTTACAACAAAGAAACAAATTTTCCATTGTTCGAGTGGAGAGATGAAGATAACACAAAAGTGTTGACGGATTATTCACGTGCCGCACGCTTTTCTCTTTATCTTTACGAACAGTTTGGAAAAGATGTTTTGAAAAGAATTGTTCAGGAGACGGCTAATGAAACTAATGGAATTAACAATGCTCTTTCAAAAACAACGCCTTCTACTTTAAGAAGATTCAAAGACATTCTTGAAGATTGGTTTGTTGCAAACATTGTAAATGATAAATCATTCAACAACTTTTACGGTTACACAGAAAGTAAAGTGGGTTATGCTGGCGCAAGAGAACACCTAAACCCAAATGTAAACAGTTTTAGCGACGGCATTAATAAGTATGGAGTTCAATACATTTCCTTTACCGGCGGTTCAAATCTTTCAATAAAATTTGATACAAAAGGGATGAGCGAAATAAAAATCAAAGCTATAAAGTTTGGTGCAACAAAGTTTATTGAAGAGATAAATCCGGCTGCTACTTATAACGTTCCGGATTTTGGAACCACTTACAATAAAATAACATTTGCAGTTTATATTAGCGATGGAAATGTTTTTGTACCACAAGATCAACCCACATTTCCGTTTTCTTACACAGCAAGCGGAAAATTTGAAAATAAACCGATAGAAATAGCCTACGACAAAAGTGAGCCGACCGGTGTATTGCCTTTAACGGCAGGCGATAGTGTTGCAGTTTACTTTGGCGGCATCGCAGGTGCTAAATTAGATTCGATTAGAATTGCGTTGCGCCAGGCAGGCTCTGTAACAGGTGGTGTTTGGCAATATACAGGCGCACAAAGACCAACGCCGCTCGGGAAAAAATTAGCTGTGCCTATTGTTGCAACTTCTACAATTGCACAAAAACCCGGAACGCCTTACCCGGTTCCCTGGCCTAATTGGGTAAAAGTTGATCTCGGCTCATACAATATTGATGCAAGCAACAGCTTTGTAGTTGCATTTTTAGTTGAAGGAACTTATCCCGAAAAGAATAGAATTATGGTTACTGAAAAAACAGGGACGGAAGTTGACTACAGTTACACATATCTTAATTCTCCATCCGGCGGCGGAAGTCCGGCATGGTATTATCTCACAACACAAAACAGCGGTGTCTATCAATATCTCATCCGTGCATACATAAGTTTGAATCCAACCGGAGTAAAAGAAGTTGTTGAGTTAATGCCATCATCATTTTCACTAGCTCAAAATTACCCAAATCCATTTAATCCAAGCACGAACATTAGCTACAGGCTGCAAGGCACAAGCTACACAACTTTGAGAGTTTATGATATGCTTGGAAGGGAAGTAGCAACGCTGGTAAACGAAGAACAACCGGCAGGTACATATCAAATTGTTTGGAACGGTACAGATAATTTTGGAAACAAAGTAACCAGCGGAGTTTATATTTATAGACTGCAAGCCGGTTCGTTTTCACAAACGAAGAAATTAGTGTTGATGAAATAAAATTTTCCGTAGAGACGTTGCATGCAACGTCTCTACCAGCTTGTTTTCTCAAACGAAGAAATTGGTGTTGATGAAACGGTGATGAAAAAATTATTTTTATTAATCTACGCAGCTTGTATAGTTTCTTTAATCTCTTCGAACGGATGTTCTTCCGCAGAGCAATCCTCCCAGACTTTAAAACCGATCGGTGAAAATATCCCCCCGGGTTCAGCAGTTGTGTTATGCCAATTAAATAGTTTTGAAGACAAAGGAAATTTTTATTTGCTTGATGTCAAAGTAAAACAAGTAACCGGTTATGGCTCCGCTACAGAAAATATTGATCCGGATTCCAACTTAAAATTACAGATGAAGAAAGAATTGATCAAGTTAGAATCCTTAAAGAAGGGAGCTGAGTTTGAGTTAGAGATAAGACAACCGATGATGAGCATGGGAGACGAAAAAAATGTTTTGTGGACGGTCTCGCAGTTGTTCAAATAATTTAAAAGAGGTATAAGCTTATGCGAAAAATATTTTTTCTTTTTGTTTTGTTTACATCATTCGGACTCTCTCTAATATTTTTTAGACCATCAAATAGTATTTCTAATTCATCCTTCATAAAGAATAAGGAGGAAGAAGAAAAATATTTGAAAAAGAAGGAACAAACTGCAATTGAGAGAAACGAATACTTCTTTATGCTTCTCAGAGACCCCGGGACAAATTCAATTCCGGAAAATATTCGTGAAAAGGAAATTGCATTTGCTTCAACATTACCAAAATCGGAAGAAAGATTAGCTAAAGGATTAAATGCGCATGAATTTAATTGGAAAGAAGCTGGTCCGTTTGATGTTGGAGGAAGAACCCGCGCCCTTGTAGTTGATATCAGTAACAACAATACAATAATTGCAGGGGGAGTTTCCGGCGGTATCTGGAAATCTACAGATAAAGGAGTAACATGGAGTTTTAAAAGCAGTAAGTCGAGCATATTGAGCGTAACATCAATTGCTCAGGATACTAGACCCGGTTTTCAAAATATTTGGTATGCCGTAGGCGGAGAGCTTGATGGTAATAGCGCAATGGCACGCGGCGGTAATGCCTTTTTTTACGGCGGAGGTTTTTATAGATCTACAGATAATGGAGAGAGCTGGAGTTTAGTGAAATATAATAATAGTCTATATAACCCGAATGGAACTTCTTTCAATAGTATTTTTTCCGTTTCCTCTAAAGTTTTGGTTAGCCCAACAACGGGAAGTGTTTTTGTTGCTTCTAATTCAAGTGCAATTTTTAAATCTACGGATGGCGGTTCGACTTGGATTTACCCACCTGCATTAGGAAAGTTAAATGATCATTATTACGTTGATATTATTGTAAATAAAAACGGTGTACTTGTAGCTTCATTATCTCAGAAAGGATGGTCTGGAACAGGTCAAACATCGGTACCCGGTATTTATAAATCGGTTGATGATGGAGTTTATTGGCAATCAATAACTCCATCAGAATTTCCAACAGAATATTACCGAACTGTTATGGCTTTTGGTACTTCAAATCCTAATGTGGTCTACACTTTAACAAACACAGGCAATAAAATCGGTTCAACAAAAAAAGATGATGTTCGTCTGTTTAAAATAAATATCTCAACAGGAACTGCAAATGAGTTGACAGTTAACTTACCCGATTTTTCCCCGAGTAGTAGAAGCTACATAGATACACAGGTTAATTATAATATGGCAATAGCTGTTCATCCTAATGATGAAAATATAGTATTTATAGCTGGCACAAGTTTGTTCAGATCGCTTGACGGTTTTGCAACAAAGCCAACCAATCAAAAAATTAATTGGATCGGCGGGTATAACCCTACAACTTTTTACTACCCTCAACTTCACCCGGATATTCATACAATTGTATTTGATCAAGAGTCCACCCCAGGAATTTGGGTAGGTCATGATGGCGGTATCAGCTACGCACAGGATGCAACCGTAACAAATTATGATACATATTTTCCTTGGTATGATAGAGATAATCTTTATAACGTTACGCAATACTATACAATGGCAATCTCACCAACTTCCGGTGATACACGAATTTTCGGGGGAACACAGGATAACGGCACACCGTTGTTTAGATGGAATGGTACTAATGCAACAAGTTCACGGGATGCTACATCCAGCGATGGAAGCTATGCGTATATCGGTTCGCAAACTTTAAACGGAAAAATTTACTCATACGGCTCTACACAAAACGGCGTTGTTATACGATTTGGAACAGATAGTAATGGAGATATTGACAGAACTGATTGGTCGGTTATTACTCCATCCGGTGCAGCGGGGAAGAAATTTATTAACCCGTATACTGTTGATCCGGACAATGAAAATTATATGTATTACATTGCAGGAAATATTTTATGGAGGAATTCTTCTTTATCATCAATCCCAGAACATAATCAAGATTCAACTTCACAGGGTTGGTCTTCCATTAATTTGCAAATTCCGGCGGGATATAGTTTTTCAACTATAGCAGTATCAAGAACACCGGCTAGCATTCTTTATTTAGCTGCTTCATCATC
>JBFLWC010000012.1:0-8874 GCA_040758415.1 Bacteroidota bacterium
AATCTTCAGCTTAAGAAAATATAATTTATGCCCTACTCAAATAATCCGAGAGCAACAGCCAAAGAGATTGAAACGGATTTTCAGAATTATACTGAGCTGCCGAATAATAATCCTTTAGTAATTGTTGACTCCGGAATGAAAATAGCATACTGTAACGATATCTTCAAAAATACTTTTGGTTTGGGTATCAAAGATGATATTCAAAAGATGAACTCGAATCCGGAGTTCGTTTATCTTTTGCGCGGGTTTAGCGAAAGTCGTTACAAGAATATTACACTCGATATTAATCTATCATCAGATAACGATAAGTTTATACAAAACTATTCGGTTAGTATCGAGAGAATAAAAATACGCGCAAGCCAATATTTTGTCTTAACGATAGAATCGTTAGAGCAAAGGAAGAAACTTGAAAACAAAATCAACTCGCTTCATAACGCATTAGATCACGGGAACGTTCCGATCATCATTGTTGATTCAAGCCGCAAAGTAACTTACGCAACGCGTTCTTTTGAAGAACTGCTTTCAAAAGAAATTGACGGCATTTACAATCAAGACCTTTGCGAAATTTTATCCGATATATTCGATCGGGAGGAAATTGAAAATCTAAATTATGCTCTTGTAAATTTTTTGGCGTGGAAAAGAATGGTTTCGCTTCTTAAAAAAAATGCAGTCCAATTTTGGGAGTTTGCAATAAATCCGGTAATTACAGGGGAGGATCCTAAACCGAACTATATTCTTATTGCCAACAATCTAACCGAACATATTAATCAAACCAAAGCTATAGAGCGCTCGGAAAGAAAACAGCGGCTGATAATAGACAACATTTCTGATTTGCTTTTGATTGTTGAACGCAGCGGTGCTGCAGCGCTGTTTGAAAATGCCAACGATAATTTTTGCTCTATCTTCGGTTTAGATAAAAATAAAATTCATTCGTTTAAGATAGATGATTTTATACCGGCGGAATTAGTTGATCTGATTTACAGTTCGATCAAATATTTGTCGCAGCAAAAAATTCCTTATCATGAGTTCAACTACAAGCACACAGATAAGCGGGAATATTCGTGCAAGATAACAGACATAGTTGAGCACGGACATAATTCAACAATTTATATTGTTACCATGAAAGATATTACAGATGAGGTTCATTACCGCGAGCAGTTGAAAAAAGCATACCACAAAGAAATGCAGTTGAACAAAATGAAATCGGATTTTCTTGCTAATATGTCGCACGAAATCCGCACCCCGTTTAACGCAGTTGTTGGTTTCTCAGAAATTGTTGATGAAAGTATTGAAACGGGCGATATCGAAATGTTAAGAGAGTTGATGGACTCGATGAAAGAAGTTCTTGGCCGCGCCCTAAATTTGTTTACCAACATAGTGGAAGTTTCTCTGATTGAAGCCGGCGAAGTTGAGCTTGATAAAGTAGACTTGAATTGCAACCAGGTTGTTAGAAATGTTTACCAGCAAATGGCAGCAGAAGCAGCAAAGAAAAAACTTGAGTTCATTTTAAGTATTGCAGAAGAAGAATGTTTGATAGAGATAGACTGGGTTAAGCTAGAAAAAATTATTCACTCGTTGGTAGATAATGCTATCAAGTACACAACGGAAGGATACATTTATCTTGGCACAAAACATTTTGGCGATAAAATTGAAATTACAATTTCAGATACCGGCGTTGGCATCGAGCAAGCACAAATTGAAAGATTGCTAAAACCATTTACACAGGAAGTGGAAGGTTACACACGTCCTTTTGAAGGCGCCGGACTGGGTTTAACAATTGCCTATAGGTTGACCGAGCTGATGAACGGTGATTTTCAAATTACGAGTCAAAAAAATAAAGGAACAAAAATTTCACTCACATTTCCTTTGAGTAAGTAAAAATATGCCGGCTGTTTTAGAAAAATATAGCGCCGCTGCAGTAAGCAACGAAACGATCCAGGCCAAATTTAACCGCCTGGCAAAAGATCATTTCCATCTAATTGTTAGAAATGATTACGACTATTTGACCGCTGTTAAGGAAAGCATACGGTTTTTCTCTTTGGATTTGCCGGCTGAAATAAAAGAAATTTTTATTCCTTATCCGGAAGCACCCGTCTTTTGGATTTATGAATCATCTCTTCTTAACCAGATAGAAGAATTTATGAAGTTCAATCTGGTGCGCGGAAATTATGCGGAACTTCATAAGTCCATAAAAGAAAATTATACAAAATGGGTAACAACAAAATTAAAAAGTGAAAAAGAATATTACGCAACAACAACCGTTAATTTTATAGAACGCGATATCAACAAGCACAACTTTTTTAAGCTGATCATCAAAGCAATTATACTGACTTATCAAAGCACATTTTACAATAAAGAACGCGCACTCGAATTGCTTTTTAACGCTATGGAATTGGTTAACACGCTGAGGATGAATGATCAAACTAAAACCGAACTTAAATATATTCTCAATCTCTATACCGGTTTCATCCACTTAAAAGAATCTGATTATGCTAAGGCAAATCTCTCATTTAAAGATGCAATTGAAATAAAACCGCAGGGATGCACCGCAAAAATATACTGTGCACTAACAGAAGTTAATCTTGGAAAGAATGATGTTGCCGCATATCTGCTGAAAGAAGTTTTCAATTATGATATTCACCGTTTGACTCTAGCGCTAAAAACTAACAACGCCGGGATGTTCAGCTACTTTTTCAGAAATCCGTTTATCTATAATATCTTTTATGAAAAAGATTTTTCCAAAGCGTATAATTCCATCGAACAAATATTAGATGAATTCCGCTTTCACGACCGGAGTGTTATCGGCAGACACACAACAAAACTTGAAGAACTCAAAGCAAGAAAATTAGATGAGTATTATGATGAAGAATTAAAAAAGTCAATTGCATTCTTCGAAAAAATTTTGAAAAACTATTCATCTTCAACAAACACACTGTTTTATGCTTTATACCCCGAATTACAAAACAAATTTAACTTTATAATTGAAAACGTAATAACGGGAGTTAAAGAGAAGCATTACGCAGAAGTAAAAGAAAAAATATCCGCATTCGATATACCGATAAAAGAAAATTTAAACACTGAAAAACATTTCAGAGATGAGCTCGAAAACTTTAAAATAAAATCCAAACAAAACCTTGCAGAGTCAATTCAAGCAGTGAATGGAAATTACGATTATGAAACGCACGCAATAGAATCGAGAATTAATAATTTGCCGAACGAAGACCGCTACAACCCGGGGATTTCATTGTCGAACAATATGACGTACAACATCATAATTGCGTTTGTTGTTTTTTTTATTGGCGGTGTAGCAGGTTATTCAAATACAACTGTAACAGACACTTCAGAGTTTAACTCTATCCTCACACTTATTTTGATTGCAGGTTCAAAGTGGGGTGCCATAAGCTTTTTAGCAGGCGGGTTGATATCCGTTTTAATTTCCGCAATTATTCTTTTGGAGCGCTCTGATGTAAAACAGAAACTTTTGAGAAGAATCAGCTATCTTAAAATAGAAAGAGAGCGTTTGATTGCAGACCTCAAAGAAAGTTCGATACAGAAAGAAAAAATTATGATGGAAAGTTTTAACAACAGTATCAATCAACAACGCAAAAGAATAGAAGAACTCAAAGTGCAAAAGGAAGAAGCCGAACGTGAACTTATGAAAGATGCAGAAAAAAAAATAAAAGCTGTTACTGCAGGACTCGAAGAACTTCAATCCGTATGATGAATGCAAAGCACAGAATGTAGAGTGATGAATTTTAATTAGCAGAAAATATTCAACACCCTGAATTCAGCGTTCTACATTCCACATTCTGCGTTCTGCATTCACCATTCTGTTCATATTTAGCCAGTTGATAAATAAGCTCCACAGTTGCCCTATCTCAAGTT
This sequence comes from Bacteroidota bacterium, assembly GCA_040758415.1. Classification (GTDB taxonomy): domain Bacteria; phylum Bacteroidota; class Ignavibacteria; order Ignavibacteriales; family Melioribacteraceae; genus Fen-1258. The sequence continues at coordinate 3,886 of JBFLWC010000012.1, forward strand.
CAAAAATTTCACTTTTCTTATGGTATAGTTATTGCCCATTTCATCTACTTAAAAATTGTGCGGAGTAAAATGAAGGTTGTTACGATTACCGGCATCCGGCCGGACTTTATCAGAATGAGCAGGGTATTCGAGCAATTAGATGAAAACTTTGAACACATAATGATTCATACGGGTCAACATTACGATGACGAACTGAGTAAAGTATTTTTTGAAGAATTGAAGATCCGTAAACCGGATTTTACTCTTTCTACTGGAAAGAAAAGCGCCAATCACTACGAGCAGCTTTCATATCTCTCTAAAGAAGTTATCTATCTTCTAAAAAGAAAAAAGATAAACCCGGCAATAATCCTTTTTCTCGGCGATTCAAATTCTGCTTTAGTAAGCGCACCTCTTTTTAAGGAAGGTTACAAAATCGGTCACATCGAAGGCGGCATGCGTTCATACGATAGGAGAATGCCCGAAGAAGTTAACCGGGTAATTTGCGATTACGTCTCCGACCTCGTTTTTGTTTACACACCGCTTTATAAAGAAAGATTAATAGCAGAAAATAAAAAACCTGATCAAATTTTTGTTGTTGGCAACACAATTGTAGAAGTTGTTAAAGATTATTTGCCGACCGGCACTAAAGAAAAAAATTTTATTGTAGCAGATATTCACCGTAACGAAAATTTGAAAGACGTAAAACAGTACAACTACATTCTTGAATATCTCAACCTGCTTGGCAGAAAACTTGGCATTGAGGTACGCTTAGCAGCATTTAACCGCGGTGTAAAATTGATTAACCAATACAATCTTTTGGATAACAAAAAAAATATAAAATTAGTCGGACCTCACGGATTCCTAAAATATTTGCACCTTCAATACAACGCATTCGGTGTAGTTTCAGATTCCGGAACTAGTCAGGAAGAATGTCCCCTGCTTGGTGTTCCGGTTGCAGTCCCAAGAAAATTTACAGAGCGTCCGGAATCAATTGAAAACGGAAACAGCATTTTAATTGGTGAAGATAGACCGATAAAAACAATGGTTGCAGAAACAATAAAGTTTTTCGATTCATATTCAATTTCTAAAAAGCAGCTCAAGTGGCTGGGCGACGGAAATACATCAAAAAAAATTATAAACATACTCAAAAGGAAACTCTAAGATGAAAAATGTATTGGTAGTTGGCGGGGCTGGATATGTAGGTGGAGCTATTACAGATTTAATACAGCAGTCTAATTACAATGTTCGCGTTTACGATGCACTTCTTTACGAGGATTCTTTCCGCAAGCCGGTAGATTTTGTTTACGGAGATATTCTTGATACAGCTGCGCTTCTTCCGCATCTTAAATGGGCAGACGTTGTTGTATGGCTTGCGGCAATTGTAGGGGACGGCGCATGTCAGTTAAATCATGACTTAACAATTGCAACTAATCAAGAAGCTGTAAAGTGGCTTTCGCAAAATTTTGATAAGAGAATAATTTTTATGTCAACCTGCTCGGTCTACGGCGCTCAGAATAAAGAGCTGGATGAACTTTCGCCGAAGAATCCACTCTCGCTTTATGCCTCTACCAAATTAAAAGCGGAAGAATATTTGCGCGATAAAGATGCAATTGTTTTCCGACTGGGAACATTATTCGGAGTAGGAGATTTGTATTCGCGCATTCGGCTTGATCTGGTTGTAAACATTCTTACTGTAAAAGCATTTACAACAGGAAAGATTAGTGTTTTTGGAGGCGATCAATTTCGTCCGCTGCTTCACGTTAAAGATGTGGCGCGCGCGGTTACAATGAATTTAGAATCTCGGCACAACGGAGTATTTAATCTTCATCGTCAAAACGTGCGCATAAGGGATCTGGCTTATCAAGTGCGCAATCATTTTCCGGATATTGTTATTGAAGAAACCGATATGCCTTTTCAAGACACACGCAACTACCGCGTAACCAGCGAAAAAGCGTATGAAGTTTTCGGTTACAAATCTATTCATTCAATTGATGAAGGAATTGACGAACTAAAATTTTTGGTTGAAACGCGCCGCATTAAAAACTTAAACAGCAGCCGTTATTCAAATCAAGCTTACTTAAAAGAAATGGAAGGATTAGAGAATGAACTCAGAGCCGTTGCTTCTTAAAGGTGGATTAGCAGTTGACGACAGAGGAACAGTAAGTTTTATAAACGACTTCAACTTTGAAGGAGTAAAAAGATTTTACATTCTTGAAAATCATAAACAAGGATTTGTACGCGCATGGCATGCGCACAAGAAAGAAGCAAAGTATGCGATGGTTGTAAAGGGGTCGGCTCTTATAGGCGCAGTTAAAATTGATAACTGGGAAAGACCCTCTAAAGATGAAAAAGTTTTTCGCTTTGTCTTGAGCGAAAAAAATCCTTCTGTTTTATTTATACCGCCCGGTTATGCCAATGGGAACATGTCATTATCCGAAGACACAAAAATAATTTTCTTTTCAACGTCTGAATTAAAAGATAGTCTCAATGATGATGTGCGTTATGATTCACATTATTGGGACCCGTGGAAAGTGGAAGAGAGATAATAATGGAAAAAATTTTAGTAATTGGTTCAACCGGGATGCTCGGTTATGCCGTCAGTTCGTATTTCAAATCGAAGGAATATAATGTTGTCGAAATCTCGCGGAATGAATTTAATATCGCAAACGATCCGATGACGAAGTTCGAAACACTTCTTGATGGCGTTGATGTTGTTATCAACTGTGCCGGAGTAATTAAACCAACTATTGCAAAGAACACAATCGAAAATGTTTTGAAAATAAATTCGCTCTTCCCGAGAAATCTTGCAAAGGTTTGTAACAAACACGGAATAAAATGTTTTCACGTTACAACCGATTGTGTATACACCGGCAAGAAAGGGAAGTACACCGAAGAAGATTATTTCGATGCAGATGATCTTTACGGCTTGAGCAAAAATGCCGGCGAGAATAAAGACTGCATGGTTCTGCGCACTTCAATAATCGGCGAAGAAAACGGACAGAGCCGCTCACTTCTCGAGTGGGCAAAAAGCCAAGCCGGAAAAGAAGTGAGCGGATTTACAAATCATTTGTGGAACGGTGTTACAACTTTGTACCTCGCCGAAGTTATTGAAAATATTTTTAAGAACGGTCTCTATCAAAAAGGAATATTCCACATTCATTCTCCGAACACGGTTAACAAGTATGAACTTCTGCAAATTTTTAACAATGTGTACGAATTGAATTTGAAAATCAACTCAGTCGAAGCCAAAGATGCAATTGATAGAAGTTTGAGCAGTGTTTATCCGCTTTCGGCACAAACAGCACAAATAACTCTCGAAGAACAAATAAAAGCAATGAAGGAATTTTTTGCTTACAAGGAAGTATAGCATGAATCAATCTATTTTTGTGAATTCAAGTACCGATATCCTTTCGCTACCAAATCTATGGAATACATGTAAATTCTGTCTAGCAAAATCATCCTTTAACTAACTAGGAGTATTTACAATGTACAAAAAACACTTGCATTCAGTTTCTGTTTTCATTCTTCTTTTATCAATCTTTACATTGACGGGGTGTGAAGAAAAAGGTAGCATTAATTCACTTGAACAAACTCTGCAACTGGAAAAAGTTGGTAGTGTTCAACTTTCATTTAATAAGTCTGCTGTAACAAACGCACAAGTCGACAATGTGAATACAGTTACAGCATTGCTCACACGTTCGGGTTTCCTGTCGATTCAAAAAGATTTAGCTATTAGCAACGGTACAGCTAATGGAACAATATTTAATGTAACAGAGGGCAAATGGCTGCTTACTGTTAAAGCCAAAGATTCTACCAGTACAACTATTTACAGCGGCAAAGCAGACGTGGAAATAATAAACAGCCAAACTACTTATGTAACAATTGAGTTAGCCCCGGCATCAACAACGGGAAACCTTGCCATACATGTTATCTGGAATGCTGGGGATGGAATTAATTGGACGAAAAGCTCAGTGAATCCAGTGTTGAATTTGGGGGCGAGTGGTGCCTGGGACGATTATGTTGTAGCTAGTCCAAGTGTTATACATAATGGAACAATTTATCAAATGTGGTATAGCGCTAGTGATGGGACAACATATCGAATTGGATATGCTACATCTCCCGATGGTATTAACTGGACGAAATATTCAGGAAATCCAGTATTAAATGTAGGCTCTGCCGGGACATGGGATGATGTCAATATCTATGATCAAACTGTTTTATATAATGGAACGAATTATGAAATGTGGTATGGAGCTTATGATGGAACATCGCAACGTATTGGTTATGCTACTTCGCCTGATGGAATAAATTGGACTAAATATTCAGGCAACCCCGTCATTAGTACAAGTCTGCCATGGGAATCAAGTTCTGTTGGGCATCCAACTGTGATTTTTAATGGGACGAATTATGAACTATGGTATTCGGCATCTGATGGCACAAACCATAGAATCGGCTATGCAACTTCAACCGATGGAAAAAACTGGACCAAATATTCAGGGAATCCGGTTTTAAATATCGGGACAAATGGTTTATGGGACGACACACATTTAGTGGCTCCATATGTTGTATTTGATGGAAAAACATATAAAATGTGGTATTCAGGTCATGACGGCACAAATTATAGACTGGGCTATGCAACTTCAACCGATGGGAAAAACTGGACCAAATATTCAGGAAATCCAGTATTGAATCTTGGAACAGCTGGTTCATGGGATGCGCAAGGCGTTTACTCACCTACAATTTTATTTACCGGAGTTAGTTACAAACTATGGTTTACTGGTTTTAGTGGAACATCTGAACGTATTGGTTATGCTACTTCGCCATAATTTGAAAACTGTAATCTTTATTTGGTTAAAGCCCCTCACCGGGGCTTTTATTTTTCTCAATATATTTGGTTGATACTAGCCAACTATCCAATTATCAACGTAAAATTCCGCAATTATTTAGCAAAACAGAGTTATTTATTGGCATAGAAATAGCAAGCGTGATTATGAAAAAATTACTTAGGAT
>JBFLWC010000013.1:0-2114 GCA_040758415.1 Bacteroidota bacterium
CAAAACTGTTAAAGGCGGAGGTTTGACAATTTCTTGTTTTGCAGATTTACCATATTTCGTCCGGAAAGACATTTCCTTCTCTTTAATTAATGAGCAATAACTCCACCCAAAAAACCGGTAATAGAAACAATCAGAAATAATATTGCACCAATAATCCAGGCGTACTTTTTAATTTTCGCAATAAAAAGGAAGAGTAGCCAGATAAAATAAAGAGCCAGCACACTAATTCCGAAATTGCGATGGAGATTAACAACCCATTCCTTTCCTGTTCCAATAAACGGCTCTGATTGACTGTTGCCGGTAAAATAAGCCACTATGGAAAAAAGAAATCCAGCAGCAACCATAATAAGTATTACCCTGTCTTGATTCTTCCACTTTAGATGCATCACAGAAAATAAAAATGCAAAAACGCCAATAACAATAGGAAAGTGGATGACTTTATTATGAAGATGTTGAAAAGTTGCTTCAAAGGGTTTCAGCTCAAATTTTTCTTCCGCCTTCGGCGGATTCATTTCTTCTTGAGTCATTCCCTGCATTTTATCTGCAGCACTTTTTGGATAACCATTAATTGCAATTGTGTCTCCATCAACAATTGTTAATGTGTCCGGTTTTCCCATCTTCATTTTTTTATGGTCTTCACCTTTGTGAGCAATCAAAGAATTTGAAGCAACACTAAGAAGCAGAAAAGAAACAACAATTAGATTTTTCATTTAATCTCCTTCACTCTGAAAAGCAGAAAATTTATTTAACCCCCTGATATAATGTTATTGTGCCGTAAATTGTAGAAAAACTATTTGTAACTGTTACATTATTAAAACCAACGGATTTCATATGAACCGGTATTAATCCTTTAGCATTATCTGAAGTCGTCTCAAAACTATCTAACCATCTAATAGTTGTGAACAGAGCGAGCATCAAAGCATTCTTAGGTTTGCCAAAATCTGCGATATGAAGTTCGCCTCCTTTTTTCAACGTACGGTAAATTTCTTTTAGCGTGGATATTTTATCATCTCTTTTCAAGTGATGGAAAAACAAGGACGAAACAATTTTATCAAGAGATTCATTTTCAAAGGGAAGATTATTAGAATAACCTTCATGAAAGACAACATCTGTTCGAGCAAGTTTTGCTTTCTTCCTGGCTTGTTGAAGTATTGCAGGGTCGCCGTCTAAGCCAATAGCTTTTATTAGCGGAAATCTCTTCTTCAATTCAATTAACAGTGTGCCCGTTCCGCATCCAACATCAAGAACAGTTTGACCATCATAAATGTTAGCCTGTTTTATAAGTGCTTCCTTAAAGCGCTTTTCTCTTGTTGTAAGCTGAACAATAGGATCATATAGTTTGTTGAACCACTTATATTTTAGAGCATAGATATATTCTTTATTATCTGCCATAAAGCTCTCTTCTTATACATTCCATTTCAACCCGGTCAAAAAAGAAAAAGCAGAAGTAACTTTGCTAAGACCGGCTGAACCTATTAAAGAAAAATTTAATTGAGAATTTATTTTGTAATTGAGCCCTAATGATAATTGTCTTGGCGGCTCGTACCCCTTAATAATAGTTGAGTAACTTTGATAATAAAGCAGCAATGAATAATTGCTATCCTCAAAAAATTTTCCGATACCGAAACCATAACTAACAGGGTTATTCAGTTGTGCGTTTGGCGGATCACCAATGTTGATGTATCCAATATCTCCGAATATTACAATAGAGCTGAGATTTTTTTTAAGAGTAGCCGATATACCGAAGTCGAATTTGCCGGTTCCAATACCTTCGCTGTTGTTTGCTGTAGGAACTTTAACAAACGAATTGAAATTAATTGCAACAGGAGAAGTAAGTTCATCTATAAAAAAATAACTGCCATAGATGTATGTGTCTCCCAATCCGTAGTTAGTGTGTGATAAACTGCTTGTTATTCCTCCGCCGTTTCCCATCATGCCGCCAAACTCTCCTTCTGTTTGACTGCGGTTTGCATTATTGCTCTTTCCGTTGGGCAGCATCATTCCGCCAATTTGGCTTATTCCATTATTGTTCTGTGCAACCAATGGAACCGAAATATTAAAACTCCATTTCTTAGTCTGGTATCCTAATCCACCATAGAAATAAAATATTCTGT
>JBFLWC010000014.1:0-2432 GCA_040758415.1 Bacteroidota bacterium
ACGCGGCAACTAACGCCTAAGAAAGAGGAATTTAATTTAAGCGCCAATCCCACTCAAGAAGATCTAGAAGCAGTCCTGGGTAGGGGTGCTGCATCGGGAGGGTTTTTTTTATTAGAAGGTTCGCTCGAAACACGCAATCGTCTTTTTGAACGCGTTGGCTCGGCATTATTTATAGATTACGGAAACACCTGGAATGGCTATAAAGAATTTCGATTAGATGAAGTTGCTATCGCTGCAGGTTTCGGATTCCGTTATTACTCGGATTATCTTCCAATTAGAATTGATTTTGGATTTAGAATTTACGATCCGAACGACCGGCGCAGCATGTTTAAAAAAGAACTTTGGAATGATGTTTTACAATTTCACATCGGCATTGGAGAAGCGTTTTGATACTCTGGATACTTGATACAGGATACTTGTCCGTAGGACTCTCCGCAAGGAGTCCTTCGGACCTTCGGAGATGCTGGATATATCAAGAATCATCTTCTTTGTCCGAACAAAACCTTGCCATGAGCCATACGAAGGGACTCTCACTTGTAACCGACAAAAATATATGCCGGTGCTTAATTATGAACCTTGCCTACCGTTGCGACGAAACAGCCCGACTTTGTTGTTAGCTGCTGGCGAATTGCCCTGAAGTTCATACCATGGATTAGAGAGTTAATTTTCAAAAAAATTCTTGTTGTCGTTAATATTTACAAAAATCTTTTTGATCGGAGCAATTAGCTTTTGTGCCTGGCGCTGGGTGTAAAGTTGAAACTCTTCCCGATTCAAAACTTTAGAAAGTGCGCGCACAGTTTGAGTGATAACTTGAACAAGGTTGGTTTCGGAAGTTATTAGATCAACCGGTAGAAGAAAAACGGTGTCGAAAAGAGACGCTTCTGTGAGTTTGAATAAATCTTCGTAGGATAAGTTTTCGAGTTTGAGACCGGGTTTAATTATCCCCTCGCTCTGCCTTACCTTTAACTCGAACTTCATCCGTTCAAGAAGTAGAGTTAACGCCGCATCAATTGTAATTCGTATTTCGATCATTGTTTCAATCTAATTAATTACACAACAGTTTCCATCGCAAGAACAGATGTAACTTTCTTTGCAGCGTCTTGCAGTGTTGTTGCCACTTCAAAATTCAATCCGGAGTTTTCCAAAAGTTCTTTGGCTTCAACAGCGTTTGTTCCTTCAAGGCGAACGACAACCGGAACAGTTACGCCAACTTCTTTAACTGCATCAATTACGCCTTGCGCAACACGGTCGCATCGAACGATTCCGCCGAAGATGTTGATAAGAATTGCTTTCACGTTCGGATCGGAGAGAATAATTTTAAATCCATTTGCAACAGTTTCTTTATTAGCACCGCCTCCAACGTCTAAAAAATTTGCCGGTTCGCCGCCTGCAAGTTTAATAATATCCATCGTTGCCATTGCTAATCCGGCGCCGTTAACCATGCAGCCAACGTTGCCGTCAAGTTTTATGTAGTTGAGATTAAATTTCGATGCTTCGATTTCGAGAGGATCTTCTTCGTCCGGATCGCGGTATGCAACAATTTCCGGGTGGCGGTACAATGCATTGTCGTCAAAATTCATTTTTGCATCCAGCGCAATAATTTTATCATCATTTGTAATTATAAGCGGATTAATTTCAAGCAGAGAGCCGTCGGTTTCTTCGTATGCTTTATACAACTTCATTATGAATCCAATAAAATTTTTGAACGCATTTCCTTCAAGCTCAAGACCAAAAGCAAGTTTGCGCGCTTGATATGGCTGCAAACCCACGGACGGCTCAATCCATTCTTTGATAATTTTTTCCGGTGTTTCTTCAGCAACCTTTTCAATTTCAACACCGCCCTCTGTTGAAGCCATAATCACATTCTTGGAAACGCCGCGGTCTAAAAGAATTCCTAAATACAACTCCTTTTTGTAATCAAGTCCTTCTGTTATGAAAAGTGTTTTTACAATTTTTCCTTCCGTTCCTGTTTGATGTGTAACCAATAAATTGCCCAGCATTTTAGAAGCGTATTCTTTTGCTTTTTCAACTGATGTTGTAAACTTAACCCCGCCTTCTTGAATCAATTCTTCTCTGTTATTCGGATTATAAATTTTTCCTTTGCCTCTTCCGCCGGCGTGAATTTGTGATTTAACAACAAACTGATTAATGCCGCGCGCCTGAAGCTGTGCAATAGCAGAATCAAATTCAGATAAATCTTTAATAGCAATTCCATCTTGAACCGGAACGTCGAATTTTTTCAAAGTTTCTTTAGCTTGATATTCATGTATCTTCATAATTTCCCTTTGTGATTAATTTCTTCTAATTAACAACCGTTGAAAAATTAATTCATTTCAAAGTAAGATTCAATTTGAGTAACCGCGGAGCTGATTGAATTGTTTTTCTATTTTTTTTGTTATTCATCAAAGACGGAAAGTATTCCTATGAATAAA
>JBFLWC010000015.1:0-3277 GCA_040758415.1 Bacteroidota bacterium
CCAAAAAATTTTATTTCATATTTTGAATCTTCTTTTTTTACTGAATAAGAAAACTCACCATAATAAGTCGGTATCTTCTCAATCAAAATTCCATTCGGGGAATCAATCCAATCTTTATAAAGACCGGCGCAAGCAACAAGCGAAGAATCATATTCATTTTCATAGACAAACAGAGCGCGCATAGAGTTTATAAAATCGGAGCCGACCCACGTGTGAGGCATATCGCCAATGAAACGCGGAATGCGTTTATCCTTCCACACAACTTCCGCCCAATGATTCCAACCCTGCGGACGCTGATCTTTCAAAAAGAAATCAATCAACTTGTGCGCGCGTTCGGGTTGATCTAAAAAGATGAAAGTGCCGATCGCGCGAACTTCGTAAGGCGTGTAGTTCTGCCAATCGGTTGTTAGGTCTGCTCGTTTCTCTGCAAACGCAAAGTAACGATCGAAAGTGTTTTGCAAAAGCGGCTGCGGTAAATTGTTTAATTCGCCAACGGGCGAGATTGCAATTGTAGTTGATGTTGCGTCAAAATCTCCAAGCTCAACACTACCGGGGATAAAATCTATTTTTTTATTCTTCACTGCAAGTTGAATTGAGTTGTAAAGATTTTTCTTGAATTCACTGCTCACTTCAGAAATTCGTTCGGCTTCTTTTTTATCTCCAACTGCAAAGGCAATCTCAACTGCATCTTTCAACCCTTTCAAAGTCCAAAAGTTGTCCCAGTAAGAGTGCATCGGTTTTGCAGAGTAACCCTCGTGTGAAATTGACTCCGGTACAATTCCAAAATAGGCGCGGGTGCTGTCGTTTCCGTTTTTGTAATAATCGTTCGAACGCTGTGCAATTAAAAATTCAATATAGTTGACTGCTCTTTTTACATTATTGTATTTCGATTTCAGAAAAGTTGTATCGCGCGTGAAGTTGAAATATTGTTTAATGAGATAAATGAACTCGCCGTGGCTGTCGTTCTCCGGCACGGGGTCCGGTCCGCGGCTATCTACAACACAAGGCACTTTTCCATTTTCAAACTGATTAGCAGAATACCATTCGATGAATTCTTTTACTTCATCAACAATCCCGTTTTTTAAAAGTGCTGATGAAGTAAGCGAGCCGTCGCGAATCCACGAGCGCTCATACGAACGCGAGCCGGGTTGTATTCCCGCTTTATCCCGGTTTATTAAAATGTATGCGATGTTCGAGCGGATAGTGTTTACAATTTTGTCTGCAGATGCCGGAAGATTGAATTTGACCTTCGAAATTTTTTCTTTCCAAAATCTTTTTGTTTCTGCCAGCTTTTGTTCAAATTGTTTTTTATGAGCAGCGGGGCTGCCGTGCTGTTCTTTATAAAATGGAACAGCTATATAAAATGTTTTTTCTTCGCCAGGTTTTAGGTCGAAACCGAACCTTAAAGCGCCCGAAGCATAACCAAAATTATCTTCAACAAATTTTGACAGCGGTAATTTATTTTTTGCCAAAAAAGTAACAACGTCTCCTTCGTCAAACCGGGCAGCGCCAAAGCTGTCGGGCTTGCTTAATGGAATTACGACCTTCTCATCATTCACACTAATTTTATTCTGCGAATATTTGATTGACTTTACTTTTGCAGCACCGCCGGTTATGTTGAGCCATTGATAGTATGGATTAACTTGAAAAGGACGAATCGCTAAAAACAAATTTCCTTTCTTTAATTTTTCTGAAACATTTTTTAGCGAATAGCTGAGATAAAGAACTGATGATTTGTTTGGCTCTCCATCTGCAAATGCTTTTATCTCAAGTTGAACATCTCCAAGCCATTTTACTATTGGAATTGGTAAATAATTTTCTTCCAGGCTCTGAATAGTTTTAGAATCATTCCATGTTTTCAATTTGCCGTCGTAAAAAAGAAACGGTTCGAGCGAGAAATTTTGTTTGTCAACTTCAATCATCCCTTCTTCGTTCATCATCGCTTCTTTAACATCACCGCCTGTACCAATAACGGTCCAATAAGAAGCTTCTTCATATAGATAGCGCGGATATATTCCACGCGGAGATTCCTTAGCAATGTTCATAAAAAAGCTATTGATATCTGCCGACCAATCAACATTCTTAATTTCAATTTCTTTGATTCCGAAACCTTTTCCATAATCACTCTTGAGAAGATCTATTTTGAGAAAAGCCGATTCGTATTCATTCAGCCGTATATAACTTTTTCCGCCGTTGCAGTTTTCTACTTTATAAACTTTATCCCAGTTCTTTCCATCGTTAGAAACTAACACGTTAAACTTCCGGGCGAAGTTTTTTTCATCCCACAAAATTTTTAATCCGCCGAATTCTCTTTTTTCTCTAAAATCAAAAATGATTTCCTGTTTCTCATTCGATTCGTTCCTCCATATTGTCTGCGGATTTTTATCGTACAGATAATTTATGCTGGATTTTTTTTGGGTTGATGAAACTGTTACTAGCGGTTCGGGCGGCTGATTGGAAATTTCAGGCAGCGTCTCAAAATTTAATTCGTCAATGTAAACAGTCCCCTTGCCGCCATTTAGTGATGAAATTGTGAATTCAATCCTCTCAATCTTCTTAAGCGTTTGGTCCTGTGCTGGTCCCCATGCAAAACCGATGTGCCTTTTTTTTACAATAATTTTTTTCCACTTAGCCGGGAATTCATAATTGCGGTTATTAACCCACCAAACATTTTCCCCGCTTGCGTCAAGCAGTTTGAACTCGAGATTATTGTTTGGCGATTGGGCTTTGAGATAAAAAGTGAACTGATAGTTTGCGGGAACTTCCACCGGAATTATTTTTTGAATTCCTCCATAACCGGAACCCTTTGTGAAGTTGTAATCAATACGAATTGCCTTGCCTTTATAACCATCAACTGTTGATGTGTTGATAACCACTCCCTCGGAAGTAAAACTTTTCCATTGCTCTATCGAGTTGAACTCATCCAGATTTATTGGTTGTGATTGAAAAACAGAAAATGTAATTAAAAAGATTGATAGAAATATTTTCATGTTTTTGTGATCCTTAGATCTCTACAACTCTATGATTAAAAAAGCTCTCACTGCTCCCGAAACAGGCAGTTGCATAAGTAATTTTTCAAACCTGCCTGCCGCCAGGCAAGTAAGAAATCTGCGTAAACCGGCCTGCCGTCAGGCAGGTCTGTTATAATCTGTGTCGTCTATGTGCTATTTTGAAAAAATAATTACTTATGCAACAGCCTGCCAAGGGATGGCAATGCCAAGAGGGAAATTATTTTACTTTCTCAAATCCTAATCGCTTCAAGCCCTTTTGCACAATT
>JBFLWC010000016.1:0-9492 GCA_040758415.1 Bacteroidota bacterium
AGGAGCGAGAATGGAATAACTTCCAGGTCTTCTGGAGATAGGACGGAGTTTTCTACTGCATAGGCCCAGGCATCTAAAGTTTTTTTACGAAGCGATTCGTCTTGAATCCATTCAATTTCAGGCCACAGTTTTTTTATTTTTTCTTTGAGCATAGTTCATAGTTTTGAAATTATTTCATCTGTCATTTGCATTGTTGTAGCGGCACCTTTTTCAAAAACATCTGCACCGCCGCGGAGCTTAAGCATATCATAGGTACGAACTTTTCCTTCCTCAATTACTTTTGCAATAGCGCTTCGAATCTTTGATGCAATTTCATTTTCACCTATATGGTCTAACATCATACAAGCGCTCAAAAACATTGCAATAGGATTTACGATTGAGGGACTTAGTTTTTCATACTTTGGTGCAGAGCCGTGTGTTGGTTCAAACACTGCGGCATCTTCTCCTAGATTTGCGCTGCACGCAAATCCGAGACCACCAATTAATCCTGCGAAACCATCGCTTATAATATCTCCGAACATATTTTCAGCAACTATCACACCGTAATCTTCAGGATTTTTTGTAAGCCACATCATCTGTGCATCTATATTTGTATCCCATAATGCAATGTTGGGATATTCTTTTGCAATCTCTTTTGCAATTTTGAACATCATACCCGATGTTTCGCGCAGAACATTTGGTTTTTCGCAAAGTGTTAAATTTGTGTAGCCAAATTTCTTTGCATATTCAAAAGCAGCGCGGATTATTCTATGGCTCGCTTTCTTTGTTACTATGCGCGTTGAAATTGACATCTCTTCGCTCGGTACATTTTTAAAGAATTTCATTTTAGAATGAGTCTCAAGCGCATCGCGGACTTGCTTTGGGGGATTTGTCCATTCAACTCCAGCATATAAACCTTCTGTGTTTTGTCTAAAGATCACAGCATTAACCATTGGCTCTTCATAAGTGCCGTCAATTTTTTTGCGGATAAAATTGAGTGGATTGCCTTTGAAAGAAATACACGGACGAATACAAATATCAAGATTGAAATGCTGCCGTAACCCAACAATTGGCGAAAAATAAACGTAACCTTTTCCTTTGAGTTCCGGGTCGAGTTCTTTTTCCGCCTCATCTTTTGCTTTACTTGTTATTGCGCCGAAAAGGGCAATCTTATGTTTTTTAATTAAATCAATTGTGCGCTGTGGAAGAGCATTACCTTCTTTACACCAAAATTCCCATCCAATATCTCCGTAAATATAATTTGCCTTGAATCCTGCTGCTTCGAGTAATCTTATTGATTCGGGTAAAACAACTTTTCCAATTCCGTCGCCTGGAAGAGCAACAATAGTTCTCATAATAGTTCCTCAATAGTTAAGAATTTTCTACGTGCAACTTAGAGAGTATAGTCTAATTTGGCAAGAAAGAATTCGCCGAACATACCTGCCGGACAGTCAGTGGCGGAAGGAAAGAATAGCTTCGCTCAATCCGTCAGCCAACGGAAGGAAAGATTAAAAGAAGGAAAGATGGATGGGATGTTAAAAAAGTGCTGCATTATTCAGCATTGGATAATGTTTAGTATTAAGCGTCCATAACTTCAGTTCATAATATTTTGATGAAGCTGCAATCAGTGCATCTGCAATTTCAACAGAGTGAGATTTGCTGAATTGCCGAATAAATTCACCAGCAATCTTTCCGATTTCAAAATTGATTTCAATTACTCGTACAAGATCAAAGAACTCATGAATTTTTTTCAATTCGTCTTTGCGGGCGCCCGAAAATATCTCTGCAACAGTTACAGGTGTAACAAATAGCGTGTTGTTCAAGATTACTGTTCTAAATTTTTCAACTATTTCTTTTTTGTCACGCAAAAGCCAGATAATGACGTCGGAATCCAAAAGAATATTCTTATTCATAAATTCTTTTTCGTCTGTTATCTTTTCTCAAATCACGAATGAATTTGTCAACATTGAAACTTCGGTCTTTCCAGATCCCCACGATCGAATCAAGCCGATGAAGCCGTTTTTCTTGATTCATATATTTTTCACGAAGGGCTTCTCGAATTAAGTTAGACATTCTTTTTCGTTTATGCTTACTTTCCATAATCAAGATTCGATGGAGTTCGTCATCTATATATATTTGTGTTCGTTTCATGTTCTCTAATTTTTGATGTGTAAATATACATCGTTGTTTCCATTGGACAAAATGGAGAAGATATTTCAACACTGTAAGGAATCCACCTTCGGCGGAACAAAATTCAAAACAAGTAATTTCGGATTTTGAATTTCGGGTTTTGAATCTTGGATTTTAGAATTGGAAGTCTAACTGAAAGCTCAACCTGTTATCAACATTGCTATTGATTTCAGTATCACCGCTTCCCATTGTGCGTTCGTAAGGTTTATAAAGTTCAGAATATTTTAGTGACAGAGAGATACCAATAGGCATAGTGTAATGGATTAGAAAATACCAGCGCATTCCTTCTAAGTATAATGCGGGATTTGTCAGCACACCGGCTAAGTCATTTTCAAATTCATATACTCGTGAGTTGTACGAATCGGTTTTGAAGAAGATAATTCTTGCTGAAATATTAAGTGCCGGAACAGGCAAATACTTTACGTCTTGATAAACCAAAAATCCTATTTCATTATTTTTATTTGATAGAAGAGATACATCAAGATATTCGAGCCGGGAACGCAGCTGCACATTTTTGGAAACTTTATATAACAGTTCTCCTCTTACTTTTTCTATTCTATTTTTGACAAAGCCATACTCGTCGTTTACAACATCTGTAACATCTTTAGTTTGATTTGTGTATCTAATCCGGAATTCAAAATTGTGAAATATTTTTGAAGTGTAATAAAACAAAAATTCACTTCCTTTAGATGCCATCGGCAATTTATCGCTTGTAAAAGGATATTTGAACTGATCGAAATAAAAATAGAACGTTCCGTAAGAAGTTCTCAATTTTAAACCGGAGTAAAAACCTGTTTCATTTTGCGTTATGTACTTTTCACCAAAACCGTTTGCATGAAGTCCCCAATAATTTGCCGGATAATTTCGATAAGAAAAAAGGAGAGAAAAATTTTTATCAACTGAAATTTCTGCGCTGTTAATTGTAGCGAAAGATTTTTTGTTATAAGCTGTTTCTCCGCTGAAATTGAGTTTGCCGTAATTGAAATCGTAACCTCCAGAAAAGTAGTTGAACTTGCTGCCCGATGGATCAAGCGGTGATTGTTTTTCAAAATCATTTCTGAAAATTGATGTTGAGTAGAGCAAACCAATTCCACCGATACCGCCGAAAGAATAATCTATAGATACACCGAGTAATTTTTCAGTAATAATTTTTTTATTAGCAGCTTCGCTCGAATCTCTGTGAAGTCCATCTAATCTTAAGGAAGTAATTTGATTAGTGATTGGATTAATCGAGCCGTCTAAATTTTTTACAGAATAAAAAGTGTAGAAGTTCAGATCGGAATAAGATAGCTGAACAGCACCGCCGCGAAGAAAAAGATTTTCATCTGTACTTAGATAGGGAATTAATCCGCGGGCGTTCCGCGGCAATATTCGTACTGTTTCAATTCCTTTGCTTATCGTGTAACGGCTCCATAAAGCAAGACCCTGTCCGAACTCAAAAAGATAATCACCCAGTACAATGCTTTTAACAATCCCGATATCTCTTGCATAAAGATGAAATGTTGTAAGATCATTAAGAGATTTTTCACCCGGGTCTTTCTCTGTCAAAACCCCTAAGCGAATATTTTTATCTTTACTAATAATCAAACGGTTATAAATTTTCCAACTGGAGCCGTAATATTTCCCATCTTTAAATGCTTTCTCTTCCTGTAAATCTTTGATGCCCCTTGATCGAAAAGAAATATTAATCTGTTCCATTTTTTTTGAAATAGTGTCAAAAAAAGTAAGTCCCTCCGTGTCGCCAAACTGTATGAATGGAAGAATCTTATCTATAACATCAGTACTAACGCCTTCGATGTTTTTAAATTGGTCTTTAGAAAAAATTCCACCGGTTAAATTTCTGTGCCGGATTATTAATGTTGCCGTCTGCCGGTCAAGATTTGGAATTTTCATCAAGTCGTTAATGGATGCTGTGTTTATTGAGATTTTGTTTTGAAGTAGATATTCAACAAGGTCGTAATATTCCACGCCTTCTTTATCGGTTGTAGCGTCTTCAAGAATATTATACAAATTATTTTGAAAAGCGCTTGTATCAACTTGCGCATAAAGCCGGGCGAGCAAAAAGAAAAATGTAATTATTAGAAATAAAACTCTCATCAAAATTTTAATTGTTTATAAAACGAATTACTAATCCGAACTGATGGGTTAGACCCAGATCGGGATGGGAAGAAATTGCGTAATCTGCTTGAACGAATTTATAAACAAATCCTAATCCACCTGAATATGTATCCGGTTCATTGGAAGCACCGATTCGT
Source organism: Bacteroidota bacterium (assembly GCA_040758415.1). Taxonomy (GTDB): domain Bacteria; phylum Bacteroidota; class Ignavibacteria; order Ignavibacteriales; family Melioribacteraceae; genus Fen-1258. The sequence goes on from JBFLWC010000016.1 coordinate 4,425, forward strand.
AGTTTTAAGAAATCTATTATAAAATATTCTGTTCCTAATCTTATTGATGGATCGAATCCTAATTCTTTTTTTATTGCAGTGTAGAAAACTATTTCATTCAAAAATCTTAAATCGGCTCCAAGCCAAAAAACTGCCGGGAATTGATTTGATTCATCTGCAATGGAAGATCGGGTTGTGTTTAAGATGGCAAAACCAAGACCTATTTGATCATTCAACTTTGTGATTGCGCCGATATTGAAAATGAAAAATCCTTTGCTGCCGTAATTATTAATCGAAATATTTTGATAGAGTGAAGTTATTCCTACAAAAAAATTATCGGCGATTTTTTTTCCGAAGCCAAGTGCTAATTTTGTTTCTTTATAAAGTTCGAAACCGTATGTGCTAAAACCAGCGCTGAATGAACCGTATTGTGTAGGTTCGCAAAAAGCTGCAAACGCATTCGATAATTCTTTAACACCGAATGGTGCCGGTGAGTAGTAAAAACCAATCTCGCGTGTTTTAAGAGTTGATAAGCCAGCCGGATTATTGAAGAGAGCAAACACATCATCGGATGAGGATGCATCCGAATGTGATAAAGCAATTTGACGCGCGCCTGGATTAACTTGTGCTAAATTATTAACCGACGTGAACAGTAAAACGAACAAATATTCGAGTAACCGTTTCATACATTTATAATCTAAGCGATTGTTTAATTTTTTCCAAATCTATATCTTGAATAGAGAAATTAAGCGGGATATTAGCAATGAAAAAAATAGCAGCGATAATATGTTTCTTTATACTCCTTCCGGTCTCTTTAATGGCTCAGGAACTCGATGCAACTGTAACGATAAATATTGAACAACTTCAATCTGCATCACGTGAACGGCTGGATAGGTTCTCAAATCAAATTCGTGATTATCTCAATAATACAAAATTTACACGCCAAGCTTGGGAAGGAGACAGGATTAAATGCTCTTTCAACATTTTTTTTAACAGCTCCAGCGATGAAACAACTTACAACTCACAATTGGTTGTTACAAGTCAACGCCTTATAGAAGGCACAAAACTAAATTCTCTTATGCTGAGAATAATGGATAACGTCTGGAATTTTAAGTACCAAAAAAACCAGGTAATGTATTTCAACCAAACAGATTTTGATCCGCTTACAAGTTTCCTCGATTTTTACGCGTACATTATTATTGGTTTTGATATGGACTCATATTATTCTCTCGGCGGAACAGATTATTTTCAAAGGGCGTTGGAGATAGCAGTGCGAGGCGGAAGCAGCAACTTTTCAAGCGGCTGGCAGTATGAAAGCACAGCTTATAATAGAAGAGCTTTAGTTGATAATTTGCTGAATGCAAAATATCAACAGTTCCGTATGGATTTTTTTGATTATCATTACAACGGACTCGATCTATTCCACACCGAAGACAACAAACAACTCGCCTTGAACAACATAGCCAAGTTAGTTAAGAATTTGGCGAAGATAAAAGATCAGATTGACACGCGCAGTGTATTGATGAAAGTATTTTTTGATGCGAAAGCAGAAGAGTTTGTTGAGTATTTGAAAAATTATCCGGATAAATCAGTTTTTGAAATGCTGAAGAAAATCAATCCGCCTCATAGTGCAAAATATGAACAAGGTCTCAAATAAAAATTTGACGATGGATACTGAAATCTAAATACCGATTTCGTAAATCCGATATTTTTTATAAACTTCGCCGTTCATTACCTGTGCGCCGCGGTTCATCATATCGTTATCTTCTAAAATCCAGCTTGCTTCACCAAGTAAAACTCCTTTGTTTGCTGCGCGGTTCACAATTTCCCAATAGAAAACCGCATCAAGTCCGCGCTTCTGATATTCCGGAATAATGCCAAGAGTTAGTATTCGTACCCATTTAATTTTTTTCTTTTGTGTAAAAAGTTTTAAAAAACCGAATGGAAAAAGTTTACCGTCCATCGTTTTGAAAATTTGATTGTAGTCCAACATAACAAGGGCAAAACCAACAAGCTGATTATCAATTTCTCCAAACAAAACAAGAGAAGGTTCGACGAGTGGTTTTAAATCTTTTGCCATCGCATCAATTTCTTCATCGGTCATAGGAATGAAACCCCAGTTCGGAGCCCAGGCTTTGTTATAAACAAATTTTACCTTATCTAATTCTTTAGTAAACTCTTTCATATTCATCTGATATACTTTTATGCCGGAACGCTTCTGCGCAATCTCTGCAACACGTTTTAATTTCTCTGAACTTACTACTTTTTTGTTTTCGAGCTTATATGCGTAAAGATCTTTTGCTTTTTTGAATCCGTAATTTTCACAAAGCGTTAAGTAGTATTTAGGATTGTAAGGCATCAGCAGACGCGGCTCATCATCAAAGCCATCAAGCAGCATTGCGTATTCATCGTTCGAAGATGGGTTTGCAGGTCCACGCATTGCAGAGCAGCCTTTTTTTAACAGCCATTCTTTTGCGCTATCGAAAAGTTTGTTTGCAACATCCTGATCATTTACGCATTCGAAAAATCCAAAGAAACCGATTTTATCATTATGGTAGTGGTTGTGAAGATCATTTTTAATAGCGGCAATTCTTCCAACAAGCTCGCCGTTCCTTTCAGCAAGATACATCTCCATCTCAGCATGTTTGAAAAATGGATTTTTCTCTCTGTCTAAAATTTTTTTCTTGTCATAAATTAACGGTGGAACCCAGTACTTATCGTTCTTATAAATTTTCCAGGCAAACTTGATGAATGTATCTATATCTTTTTTTGTCTGGACTGTTCTAATTTTAATCTCGGTCACCTTCCCTCCGAAAAGAGTTGTTAAATTAAACCGATTTCTTTTCCTACTTTTTTAAATGTGTTGATAATAAACTCTAGATGTTCATCTTCGTGAGTTGACATGTAACTGGTGCGCATCATTTGGCGTCCTTGCGGAACACCGGGCGAGATGAACACGTTTACAAAAACGCCAGCATCATAAAGTTTACGCCACATTGCAAAAGCCAATGCATCGTCTCCAACAATCACCGGTACAATTGCTGTTCTTCCATCAATAATTTTGAATCCGGCGCTGCTTAACTCTTTCCTAACTTTATTTGCATTGCTTATAAGTTTTTCAACACGCCAGGGTTCCTGTTCAAGAATTTCGAGAGCTGCTAAAGCTGCAGCAACAGCAGCAGGTGTTGGCGAAGCGCTGAAGATCAGTGCAGCCGAATGATGTTTTAAGAAATTTATAACTCTCTCTTTGCCGGCAACAAACCCGCCAAGTGAAGCAAACGTTTTGCTGAATGTCCCCATTGTTAAATCAACCCCATTTTCAAGGTTGAATTCACTCGCCGTTCCTTTACCTCCTTTACCAATTACACCCACTGCGTGTGCATCGTCAATCAAAGTCTTTGCATTATATTTTTTTGCAAGTGAAACTAACTGTGGCAGGTCAACAATTTCTCCGCCTGTGCTGAATACACCATCGCTTACAACTAATTTGCCAGCATCAATCGGAAGTTTTTGTAAAACCCTTTCGAGATCTGCCATATCGTTGTGTTTGTAACGAACCAAATCGGCAGTTGCACCCTTCGCCATTATTTGCCCTGCAACTATGCACGCATGATTATCGCGGTCGGATACAACATATTCTCCTCTATTGACTAATGTGGGAATAATTCCCTGCGCAGTTTGATAGCCGGTTGAATAAAGGAGAACGGCTTCAGTTCCAAAAAATTTTGCGAGGCGATATTCGAGTTCAATATGAAGATCTAATGTACCGGTCAAGTATCTTGAACCGGAACAGCCGGTACCATATTTTTGAACAGCTTTGAGTGCGGCTTCTTTAACTTTTGGGTGTGCTGTAAGACCAAGATAATTATTCGATCCTGCCATCACTATTTTTCTTCCTTCAATCTGAACAACTGGTCCTTCATTTTCTTCTATGGGTCTGAAATACGGATAAACGCCCATGGCTTTAATATCGTCTGCACGGGTGAATTCATAACATTTTGTAAATAAGTCCAATATTCCTCCGGATTATTTTTCTAGAATGAATTTTTTTATAATTGTTTTTTAAAAATAACGCTAGTAAAATTTTGCCCGTGAATATAAGGAAAATAAACTATTAATTGGCATAACGAGTATGAAAAATATATCTGTTGTAACCGGCGCATCCGGATTTGTAGGCAGCCATGTAGTAGATAAATTAATTGCTGAAGGACATCAGGTGAGATGTATTTTAAGAGGTACCAGTTCAAAACATTGGCTTGAAAATAAACCGGTGGAAATTTTTGATTCCGGATTGTTTGATAAAAATGCACTGAAAAAGATTTTGAAAGATGCAGATTATCTTTTTCATATTGCAGGTGTTGTAAAAGCAAAGGACGAAAAAGATTACTTCAAAGGTAACGTGGAAACAACAGATGTTCTTTTAGATGTTTTATGTGAAGTGAATCCTAACATCAAACGGGTAGTAATTGTAAGTAGTTTAACAGCGTGCGGTCCATCGCTTAACGGCTATCCGGTTACAGAAGAAACAAGAGAACATCCAATAACAGCTTATGGACGAAGTAAGTATGCTCAAGAACAGCTTGCAAAAAAATATATGGATAAACTTAAGATTACAATTGTTCGCCCGCCTGCGGTTTACGGTGCGCGTGATACCGAGATTTATCTCTTCTTTAAAACTTACAAACAAGGTTTGATGGCATTGATTGGTTTTGATAAAAAGAAATTGAGTTTAGTTTATGTTGACGATTTAACAAATGGAATATACCTCGCAGCAGTTTCGGAAAAGGCAGCCGGTCAAATTTATTTCATCGGCTCGGAACAATATTACGATTGGAACCAGATAGGGGAAATTTGCCATAGTGCGTTTGGTAAGAAAGCACTCACAATAAGAATTCCTCACTTCTTAGTTTATACGATTGCTGCTGCTGCACAATTCTTTGCAACGTTCGGTTCGAGCGCAGCTACTTTTAATTTGGAAAAAGCACGCGACTTTATCCAAACTTCCTGGACTTGTGATGTGTCAAAGGCAGTGCGAGATTTGGGTTTTCATCAAACAGTTTCTTTGGAAGAGGGAATCAAGCGCACTGTT
>JBFLWC010000017.1:0-12011 GCA_040758415.1 Bacteroidota bacterium
TCATAAATTTTCTCTGTTATTTTTTAAGATGTGTCTTGTTTATCTTCGTAACAAATAAAATTAAACTCCCGGTTCAAAATAAGTCTATTTTTTTTACGAATGAAAATATTACTGATTGGACATTCGATAATTGATCACTTTGAAGAGGTTGGTAACAAAATACCTAAACCCGGCGGTGTTTTCTATTCCTCATTAGGAATTCTTTCTGTTTCAAATGCCTGCGACGGAATATTTCTTCTTACAAGCTGGAATGAAAATTCGTTTTATCTTTTCGAAAAAGTTTATTCAAAAGTTGATTTAAGATTCGCTGTTAAAGTTGATGCGATGCCCGAAGTTTTTCTTAAAACATCCGGTGAAAAGGAAAGAGAAGAAATTTACAAAAACTTATCAACGCAGCTTTCCATCAAGCAAATTAACAATTGGAATCAGTTCGACGGAATATTGATTAATATGATTACTGGCTTTGATATATCTCTCGAACAGCTTAAAACCATACGTAAAAAATTCAGCGGAATAATTTATTTTGACTTTCATACACTGTCCCGCGGCATAGAAAAAAATATGAAACGGGAATTCAGACCAATTCCTAATGCAAAGGAATGGCTTGAAAACATTGATATTATTCAATGCAACAGAAGCGAACTCGACACAATTATAAAAGAAGGAAGTGAAGTTGAACGTGCAAACCAAATTCTTCAAGCCGGACCTAAAATTTTAATTATAACAAAAGGAGAAAAAGGCGCACAAATTTATTTCAATTATCGAAATAAAATAAATTCCTTTTCTGCTGCCGCTGAAAGAGTAAATGCTGTCAACAAAGTTGGCTGCGGTGATATTTTTGGGGCGGTATTCTTTTATTCATATATTTCAACAAAAGATGTTTATAAATCGCTCAAGACTGCAATCAAAGCGGGCGCGGTTGCTGCATCAAAATCAAATTTAACAACTCAACCGGATTTTAGATTAAATGATTAACGGCAGCATAATAAAAAAAAGAATTTTGATTATCGGTTCAAATGGAATGCTGGGGCAGCGGCTTGCCCAGTTTTTTATGTCGAATGGTAATATTGAATTGTTGTGCACATCGGTTGAAGATGAATCGTTCATACCGGAAGTTTCTTACAAACAATTGGACATCGGACAAAAAAATAAAGTGCGCGAAATAATTATCGGGTTCTTCCCCGATTTTGTAATCAATACTGCTGCTTTCACAAATGTTGATAAATCGGAATCTGAAAAAGAAACTGCATGGAAAATAAATGTAACAGGTGTTGAAAACATAGCGCTTTATTCCTGGGCTGTTGACGCACATCTTATTCATATCTCGACCGACTATATATTCGACGGCAAGAAAGGTCCTTACACAGAAGAAGACAAACCAAATCCAATTAGTTACTACGGCAGAACAAAACTTGCTTCCGAAAATTCAATCAAAATTAGCGGCGTACGTCATTCTATCATCCGCTCTAACGTTTTATATGGACCGGCAAAATTTAGCCGACCCGATTATGTGAAGTGGGTAATAAATTCTTTGAGTTATGGAGAAAAAATACGAATTGTTACAGATCAAATAAGCAATCCAACTTATATTGACGACATCGTAATTGCGATAAATAAAATTATTGAGTTCAAGAAAGAAGGAACTTACAATATAGCGGGTGCAGAAATTATCTCGCGGTTTGATTTTACTCTTCGCATCGCAAAATATTTTGGTCTCGATGAGAAACTAATTTTACCAATAATAACAAAAGAACTAAACCAGGCAGCGCAGCGCCCGCTCAAATCCGGGCTCATCACACTCAAAGCACAAACAGAACTCGGGTACAAACCACACACAATAGAAGAAACTTTTGAACTGATGAAAAAAGAAATGAATTTGTAGATACTGATGTTTCTTCCAACTTTCTTTTCGGATATTTAGTTAATCTGTTTTAGATTTCGTCTGAAAATTTTGAAATTATTTTTCTTTATCCCTTTGTTAGGGAAATCATTCATCCACCGGAGGTTGATATGCTTTCACAACTCCTCAAGCCGGAAATAATTGATTTAATTCAAAACAGACAATTCACAGATCTCAAAGAGGTCTTGATTGATTGGACTCCGATTGACATCGCAGATCTTCTTCTTGCACTGCCAGAAAATGAGCAGGCAATTTTCTTCCGCCTTCTGCCAAAAGATTTGGCAGCAGACGTGTTCGAGTACTTTAATGTTGATGTCCAGTTGAATCTTATTCAGCTGCTCGGTAAAGAAGATGTGGCTTCCATATTGAATGAAATGGCAGATGATGATAGAACTGCTCTCTTTGAAGAAGTGCCGCCAAATGTTGTAAAACAGATGCTCGCTTATCTCTCTCCGGAACAGAGAAAAATTTCGCAGCAGCTTTTGGGTTATCCAGAAAACAGTATCGGTCGTTTGATGACACCGGATTATATTGCCGCGCGGCAGAACTGGACAGTACAAGAAACACTTGACTTTATTCGGATGTACGGAAAAAACAGCGAGACATTAAATGTAGTTTACGTTGTTAACGAGAAAGGAGTTTTAATTGACGATATCAATATCCGCGAGTTTCTTCTTTCGCCGCTGCAAGATAAAGTAACCGACTTGATGGATTTCAATTTCGTTTCGCTCAAAGTAAATGACGACCAGGAAACTGCTGTTGATGTATTTAAAAAATATGACAGAACAGCGCTTCCGGTTACCGATTCCAGCGGAGTGCTTGTGGGAATAGTAACAGTAGACGACGTTTTAGATATTGCAGAAGAAGAGGCGACGGAAGATATTCAAAAAATCGCAGCAGTTGAAGCATTGGATGAGCCGTATCCGGATATTTCACTTTTTAAAATGATAAAGAAACGCGCCGGCTGGCTAAGCATTTTGTTCTTGAGCGAAATGTTAACTGCTACTGCAATGAGTTTTTTTGAAAATGAAATTCAACGGGCAGTTGTTCTTGCACTCTTTGTTCCGTTAATTATTTCAAGCGGAGGTAACTCGGGTTCACAGGCTGCAACTCTTGTTATACGCGCACTGGCTCTAGGGGAAGTAACTCTCAAAAGCTGGTTCTTTATTTTTAGAAGAGAAATTATAACCGGATTTATTTTAGGAGCCATTCTATCGTTAATCGGGTTTTTAAGAATAACTCTCTGGCATTTCGGTGGCGGCTCTTATGGTTCGCAATGGATATTAGTTGCTCTTACCGTGAGTTTTTCTTTGATTGGAGTTGTAACCTGGGGAACATTAATGGGTTCGATGCTTCCGTTGATTATTAAAAAACTGGGGTTCGATCCGGCAGCATCTTCTGCACCTTTTGTTGCTACTCTTGTTGATGTAACTGGATTGATAATTTATTTCTCTACTGCGTTATTAATTTTGCTGTAATCGGTTTATCTGTTTGGAAAAAAGATCGGGACTAAAATTACAAAATAGTTCACGTATTATATGAAGGGAACATAATCTGTTAATCAAAACTTTTCCGCCAGCTTCTCATTAAAAGACCTGTGATTATTAGTGCTATTCCTATAAGAGCCACTTTAATATATTGCTCGGAATAAAAATAGTAACCGCCTATTGCAACAGGAACGTTTTGCATTTCCAAAGTTGTTAACCCTTCACCGCGTACAATCTCAACTTTATAACTAATATGAAGAAGAGCATAAAACATTATTACGCTGCCCTGTAGAAAACATACAATATCTACTAATGCGAAAACAATAACAGACATAGCTTTTTTCATCTGATTCACCTTTGGATTTTTTTACTTGGACATATTAGTTAGCTTAACAATAAATTTCAAGCAACAACACCACGAATAGATTTAACTTTAGCAAGTCTGGATGCAAATTGTAAGCATGCTCGAATATCTTCTTCTATTCGGTTGTCATTCCAGCAGAAAGCAAATCAAGGATCATTTTAACAGGATACCTCATATTGCGTATAGTCGGTTTGCCATGACATATATTGGAATTCATTGTAATTCGTTATAAATAATTTTTCATTTCATACTCTTTTGTTAGCCCCTGATAAAAGCTATCTTTTTCTAAAGATATTTGCAATGTTTTTCGATAATCCTAAATTGAAAGTATGTGATTCAACGGACAATGAAATAGCAGAACTGTTAAGGGAAGAATTACCGAAAGGTTTGGCCTTTTTATATAAAATAAGCACTTGCACATCCGCCTCTTTAAGAAGGGGAGAACGTTCTATCACTGCTTTGGCTGGATGCTTGGCAAAGTTGCCCCACAGTATTTTGCCAACTTGCGCATTCAGGGTTGAGACGGTCAAGTTTACCGCTAAGACCACGGTTTTCAGAAGATGTTTGGCGGAGCATTTGGAATTGGGTTTGTTTGAGTGCTTCATTGTTTGTCTCCTTTCAGAAAAATGAAGCGGGCATTGCACATAACGGGCTCAGAAATTGCCGCAGTGGCGGGGTTAAATGCTTGTCACTATCCACACGCACAAAAGTAAATAAATTGCACAACACTATGATAACGCACTGCACCCGCCATTGACGGCAATTTTTTTGTTATGGGCAGGTTTGGATTTGTCATGTATTTTCAAGTAAAATCAGAATTCTTTTTGTCAAAACTGTAAATATTTTTGGTATGGAAATTTTTGCATTCACGGATACAGGGATAGGGAATTTATTTGTTTCAGATTTAGAACTTTCGCACCTTTTTGGCTAAAGCCAATTTTTTATTATTTCAATAACCACGACCTTAAGAGACCGTGTGAAAATGTGCATTGTAGAGCGAGATTCATCTCGCTTATTATGAATTTAGTATGTTTAGCAGCATTCCTGAGCGAAATGAATTTCGCACTACATTTTCACACAGTCTCTTAAAATCGTGACAAATAATGCAAAATAAGCAAGGACTTTAATCCAAAGTGCGAAAGTCCTACAGGTGTAATTTTTACTCTTTTTTATTTCCCCTTCCCATCACCCAGCCAATCATCGCTCCAACGATTGCAGACATAATTGTCCATGCGATTACATCGCCTACTATGCCTATGACGCTCAAGTAGAGCGTACTCAAGGCATAAAAAGCAAAATCAACAGCAAGGGCAAAAAGCAATCCGACAATGCCCGCAATCTTGGCTCCTTCCATGGCGTTCATTTTATTTGACCAGCCAAGGATAAATGCAATGAGGAAACCCGAGGCACAGTTGGATATCACCATTGCCCATATATAGTTCATCATTTCTTCTTGCGACCTCATGACACTTGGATTGCTGTACTTTGCCATGAAATCTGCTATCAAAATTCCGTAGACAAGCCAATTAAGCAGGAAGTAAGCTACTGTCCCGGCTATTCCTCCAAGTAAAATTTTTTTGGTATTCATAATGTTTTTTGTTTTAATTGTTAATAAAAAAATTTATCACCCGATCTTTTATGACTGTCGGAAAAGTCAATGTGTAACTGTCAATTGTTACGAACTGTCCCACCGAAATGGCGTGCTCGTGTTTGTCTGTGTGATGTGAAACAACATACTTTTCACCTCCTTCTCTATTTCTTGCTCTCGTGAGCATTTCGCATAACGTGTAGCGTAAAACTGCCGTTGGCTTTGGCGGTCTGGAATTTTGGCTCGTGCGTTGGGTCTGCCAAAGCCAATGGAGCGAACACTTTTAATAGTGCGAACATAAGGATTCTGTCAAGCCTTTACAAATGTGTGAGCGTCAGTTTTACGCTTGTTAGCCGCAGCGGGCGCGCCTGTCAAGCGTACTCCAAAATCCGCACCCGCCGTTCCTTCGCCAAACTCTTCTGGTGCATCTTGAGTCGTTCCACCTCGTGAAGAGTGTCGGCAGTCAAGTAGCTCTCACCACAGTTTAGACACGACACAATCGGTACGTCCTCGATGACCAATAGATGCTCACCTTTCCCGTAGGTTCGCGTTACCTTCCTTACCTTTGCGCCTTCTTTACCACAATTATCACATATCATAGCTTTTTCCGAGTTTGAATCTATTAACACAAGTATACTGTAATTATAACCAATTTTCCAGTCGGTCCAATTTTCGCAATAACCTCCATCGCACGGCCTGACATTGTCGCCCCAGCGATTCGGTACTTCAATTCTTCCGTATTCTTGTCCCTTTGGCGTTCTGTAATTTCTCCTGACAGAATGCAGTGTTCAACATCCAAAATCGTTAGCCCGTCAGCTTCTCTCTCTTCATCAGCGTGGACACGCATGATATAGTTGCGGGTGCGAACTTTGTCTCGTATTCGATATAGAATCCGTTCAAACATCGATTTTCATCTCAGATTGTCTCCTCAACGCGCCCGTTGCACATAACGTGTGCAGGCATTACGCCGTTTGTTTTGCCGCTATCAAACGACCAATAATCCTGCAGTAAAACAAATGGAGCGAACACTTTTAATCGTGCGAACATAAGGATTCTGTCAAGCCTTTACAAATGTGTGAGCGTCAGTTTTACGCTTGTTAGCCGCAGGGCGCCGTGAGTTGACATTATCAGTTAAATGATATAATTTTGCTATGAACATTTTAGGAGAATGCGATGCCACTCATTAAACCGATTTCCGATCTGAGAAACAAAGCTAACGAAATCTCAAATCTTGCACACAAATCCGATGAGCCAATCTTCATCACCCGCAATGGAGAAGGCGATATGGTCGTGATGTCGATGACTCAGTATGGTAAGTTGCAACTGAAGATCGAACTCTTCAGCAAGCTCGTTGTTGCTCAAGCACAACGTGCGAGCGGCGATAAAGGTCGCACACTTTCTCAGGTGATGAAAGATCTTCGGAAGCGCATCCGTGAGTCGGCTTGATTATACTGTCCGGCTCTTGCGGGTCGCCGAAGAAGACCTCACTGAAATCGTTACGTACATTGCAGTAGACAGACCTTCGGCTGCTGAAGCGATTGCAGCAAAGATTGAAAAGAATCTGAAACTCCTCTCCAAGCATCCGCTTCTCGGGCGAATCCCCAGCGAAGAAGACCTCCTCAGAGTGGGATATCGCTACCTCGTTGTTGAGAACTACCTCATTTTCTACACGATCGAAGGTCAGACAGTCTATGTGCATCGCATTCTCCACGGTGCTCGAGACTATCTGAACTTGCTCTAAACCTTTGTTCGGCGCCTTGCGGCGTGTTAGGCGAAGGGCGAACGAAACGTGGGCTGTCTTCTCTTACTTTCTGTCTTCCAACTTTTTTCTGAACTTCATTAGTCGCCAAATTGGATCCGATGGACATCGATCAGTGAATGCGCTTTGAAGAATCAGCAGACCCATAAGAGCAACAAGCGCAAGACCAACAGTGATGTTGATCCAGTTGGCAATTGCGGCAAAGATGAGCAACATGATGCCCTGGCCGAGGGCTCTAGCGTTTTCGAGATACATAAGATTACCCTTTCTAGTGTTATGATACTGTAATTTACATTAATGATCGAGGTGCGAGAATATTTTCATTACCAGTTACTACCGCTCGATTGGTTGTTCAGTAACTGGGGTGATTGTTGCCGTGCAACGTTTCCAGCCGGGGTCGAGGAACTTGTGCACCGCCTGCAGGCTATCGGCTTCCACAATATAGTAGATCACGTGCTGCGAAAAGGCTCCGTACATCGCCCGCAGTTTCGCCCCCTCGACCTTAAGGTCATAGAGGGTTTTAGAACCGCCCGCGTCTTTGGGGCAATCCTCCGGGGTGTGTGTCTGTGTGATGTGAAACAACATACTTTTCACCTCCTTCTCTATTTCTTGCTCTCGTGAGCATTTCGCATAACGGCTCAGGGCTTGGCGAAGTGCGCGAGTTTTCGCACTCACTTTCTACGAAGAACCGCACTACAAATTTATACTTTCCTGTCCAACGAAGAACAGAAGTCCGCATATTCGCCAAGCCGATGCTAGCGGTTCGTTGTTATTGTCTGTCCACTGTGTAATTCAGTTCAGTTACTCCGCAATCAAATTGTCGGGTAGTCGGCAATAGTCTTAGTTTTATTTTGTCTTTGATGCCTGTAAACAGTGGAATACCTTGTCCAAGAATAATTGGATTAACAAATAGCCAGTAGCCGTCAATTAAGTTCAGTTGAATAAGTGAATGTGTTGCTGTCGGGCTGCCAAAAAGCAAGATGTCTTCACTCCCGCCATTGCGGGATTGTTTTATTTCATTTATTCTGTCCGAAAGGTTGTCGCTAATAATTTCTGTGTTAGCCAAATCTGCACCTTTCATTGATTTTGATAAAACAACTTTGTGAACTTTCTTATACCACTTTGAGTGTTCAATGTCGTGCTTGGTCGCTGTCGGCTTGTCTCCTGCGGTAGGCCAGTAATTTTCCATCATCTGATAAGTTACTCGCCCATATAATGCAGTGTCGCCTTTGCTTATCCGCTTACCTACATAGTCAAAAAGTTCTTCATCAACTTTAGCCCAATTGAGTTCTCCGTTCGGACCTGCTACAAAACCGTCAAGCGATATGTGCATAAATGAAATTATTTTTCTCATATTTTTTCTTTTTTATTTCTGTCTATGGTTTGTTTCTGTCTTTTTACAATGACCGCTAACTATTGTAACAACGCACTATGGCGTTCTTCCAACTGATTTGGGTGTAAAAACGCCACTGCTTGATTTATTTAATAATGCTCTATCCAATGGATTAACAATTTGCTCTATAGACTTCTTAGAAACATGTGTATAAATCTCTTTTTCCTTTTGCATTCCTAATATGTATTAATTTTCTGTTGCTGTCAATTCCGAAACTGCGTAACTAACTATAATAATCATTTACTAAAAAGCGAACGGGGCAATTTTTTGCCCAGGGCATTGAGACTGTGTAAAAAGTAAAATATTTTAAAGAGTAGATCACTGATGAACACTAACCCGCCCCGCAAAGCGGGGTTGAACAGATTTTCGCAGATTTTTTACTTGCCTGGCGGCAGGCAGGTTTGAATAATTACTTTTTACACAGTCTTCATTCCTTCTGAACATTTCACGTTTTTACTGCTGTTGGGCAAAGGCGGCGGCAAGTTACAATAATTTTCTGAATTCGTCTACACTGATGCTTGCCTGCCGTATGATCGCTCGTAGTGTTCCGCGATCCAACTCCTTGTGATCTGGAACCACAAGTTGAGTAAAAGGTTCATCTCGTCGAAGAATCATGTGACTCCCATGTTGCCGACGAAGTGTGAAGCCCAGCTTTGATATAGCTTTAACACACTCTTGACCAGAGATCCGTGGAAGGGAACTCATACGGCAAGGACGATAGTCTCAAATCGTTCGGGCGGAACCGGAAGGCGATCCTCTTCAAGCACTGCTATATATCCTTCAATCGCCTCCCGAATATTGGTAATTGCTTCCTCCTTCGTTTGTCCCTGGCTGACACAGCCGGGTAAACTGGGGCATTCGGCAACCCAGTAATTGTCCTCGCCTGGATAAATAATTACTTGTCTCATTGTAAATCTCTTTCAAAATTCTTATATCAATTTACCCATCTGATTGTTGATATGCCACCCACTGTTTTCGCTTAACTACTGAACTGTGGGCTACGCCATTTGGAGCGCCAAGTTATTTGCGCCAGGTACGGTTCCGCCAGACGGCATTGGGGCTTCCACGCGGGAGAAGTAATTTACAATTTATGTAAGAATTTCTTTTATTGTTGAAGTAAGATTTTCAACGGGAATAATATCAATTGTCAATTTACCTTTTAACGACTTTTGGAATCCTTCCAAAGAATTCATTCGCATATTTAATTTAGAATAGTTATTGGAAGGGATAATAATTTTTTTGAAACCGAGTTTTGCAGCTTCCTGAATTCGTTTATCAATATTGCTTACACTTCTGGCTTCGCCGCCAAGCCCTACTTCGCCAATAACAACGGTATCATTCTTTGCAAACTTATCCGAGAAGCTTGACGCAATTGCACAACATACAGCAAGATCAACAGCAGGTTCTTCAATTCTAATTCCACCAGCCATATTTAGAAAAACATTTTGTGCCGAGAGCCGAAGGTGCGCTCTTTTTTCTAATACTGCAAGAAGAATTGAAAGTCTGCGGTAATCGAAACCGGTAGCAACGCGCTGGGGATTTCCATAAGACGAAGGCGTTACAAGCGCTTGCACTTCAAGAAGTATCGGGCGAGTGCCTTCCATGCTGGAGGTTATAACCGAACCGGTAATTTCTTTTCCGCGACCGCTTAAAAATATTTCACTCGGATTTTTTACTTCTTGCAAACCGTCATCGTGCATTTCAAAAATGCCAATTTCGTTTGTGCTGCCGAAACGGTTTTTTTGTGCACGTAAAATTCTATATGAGTGACTGCGATCACCTTCAAATTGTAAAACAGTATCAACAATGTGCTCAAGAACTTTTGGCCCGGCTATCGTTCCATCTTTAGTAACGTGACCGATGAGAATTATAGCACAGTGTTTCTTTTTGGCAAGGCGCATCAATTCGGCAGTGCATTCGCGTATTTGTGTAATTGTTCCGGGTGCGTTCTCAAAATCTGTTTTGTATGTTGTCTGAATCGAGTCAACAATTACAACTTCGGGCGCGTGCTTTTCGATTGCACCGAGAATAATATCAAGGTCGGTTTCAGTCATAACGGAAATCTTTCCTGCTTCGGTGGTTAAATGGTCGGAGTAAACTTTCAATCTTTTAGCACGCAGAGAAATTTGATTAGCCGATTCTTCTCCGGTTATGTATAAGACTTCGCCTTTAATTTTTGCGGCTGCTTGCATAACAAGTGTAGATTTTCCGATGCCGGGGTCGCCGCCAATCAGCACAACAGAGCCGGGCATCAACCCGCCTCCAAGTACGTGGTCGAACTCGGTGATGTTGGTTTTGATTCTCTCATCTTCTTTGTTAATTGAGAAATCGAGTTTTGTTATGCTTGCTTCACCGCCGAATTTTTTCTTTCCTGATTTCTTTTCTTCAATCAATTCTTCTGTAAACGAATTCCAACTTTCGCACGATGAACAGCGCCCGAGCCATCGCAACGATTCATATCCGCAGTTTGAGCAGATGAATATTGTTCTGCTTTTAGCCATCAGAATCCCGTGCGCTGAATAAATTTTTGAATTACAGAATCGGTGCTGTCTAAAACTTCCTGCGGCGTGCCGGTGAAATAGATTTTTCCTTCGTACATCATCGCAATTTTATCTGCTGTGTTTTTAACGCTGAACATATCGTGCGTAACAATTATAGATGTTACCTTTAATTTTTGGTTCAATTCTTTAATTAGATCGTCAATAGAGTCGGACATAATTGGATCAAGGCCGGTTGTAGGTTCATCGTATAAAATATAATTTGGGTTGGTAACAAGTGCGCGGGCAAGGGCCACGCGTTTTTTCATTCCGCCGGAAAGCTCAGCAGGTTTCAAGTTTCCTGTTCGGGGTAAACCAACAAGATCAAGTTTTTCTGTAACAATTTTTTTAATCTCTTCTTTTGAATAACCGGAAATATTTTCAACAAGAGGAAGGGCAACGTTTTCTTCAACGGTCATAGAATCGAACAGCGCTGCGCCTTGAAAGAGAAAACCGAATCGTCTGCGGACCACGTACAGTTCTCTCTTTTCTAACTCGTTAATAACTTTCCCTTCGAACTTGATATGTCCTTCATCAGGAGATAGTAATCCTACAATATGTTTTAGCAGAACGCTTTTTCCGCAGCCGCTTCTTCCTATTATTGCAAGCGATTCTCCTTCTTTAATTGTGAGGTTCACGCCGCGTAGGACATGATTAACACCAAAACTTTTGTGAAGATTTACTATTTCGATCATTGTAGAATAGATATGAGTTACGCTTCAAATATATGAAAGAATTTTTGAAACTGCGGTCTTCACTAAAAGTCTATTCTCCGAAAGGGAAATAGAATTTGGGATAGAATTAATCCTACTGGAATTTTTTTCCTTTTTAAATCCGATTAGAATTATTAACTCACCTTACGCAAAGAAAAGGAGATGAAGTAAAATTCCAAGAATCAAATTACAAATAACAAACAAATCTCGAATTCCAATTACCAAAAACCCCATTTCCTAAAGAAATTGGAATTTGAAAATTGGTGCTTG
>JBFLWC010000018.1:0-7081 GCA_040758415.1 Bacteroidota bacterium
TTCTAAAAAAATACGATTATAGTTGTAGAATTAATCTTCGAGAAATACTATGGAAAAAATTAGTTTCATAGATCATAAAGGGAAAAAAATCCTTTTGTACGACTTCTCTTATACAAAAAAATCAGATGATGTTATTGTACTAATCAAACAGGCTGGTACTATAGCCAAGAAACAACCTCCAAGGTCAATTTTAGTACTAACAGACGTAACGGAAGCGCACTATAGTGTAGAAACAACTCAAGCTCTAAAAGAACTTGCAAAAGAAAACACACCTTATGTAAAAGCAAGCGCTGTTACAGGTGTTACGGGAATTAAAAAAGTTATATTTGATGCCATATTAAAATTTTCCGGCAGAGATATAAAATTATTTAATAGCCGGGAAGAAGCATTTGATTGGCTGGTGGTTCAATAATAATTTAATCCTGTGGAAAGATATTTAGTGTTCTGCTACAGAAATAGCTATCCAATGTAGAGAGTTTTTTGCATATTTGGGCATGAAAAAATTAACAGAAATAAAATTAACAACAGAAGAAAAGAAAGCACTAAGATCGCAAAGAAAAATATTAATTCTAGTTGTGCAAGATGCTTTACCGGCAGACAAGTTTGAATAATTACTTTTTAGTCAACCTCAATTTTTGCTTATAATTCTTTTTTACAGAAGAATTTATTCTTGTGGCGGAAGTCCGTAGGCAGCCCATTCTTCCTTAGATGGACCATAAATACCCGGCACTTTTAGTCGCGCCTGTCTCATCAAAACAGTCATTTGTCCGCGATGATGTGTTTGGTGAGTAATAAGACTTGATAACACATTCATTCGTTTCCAAACTTGACCGTACATATTAAGATCATCATTAAGCATTCCATCATTCCAACTCTCTTCTATTTGGTTTTTCAGCGTCTTGGAAAGCTTCTCGTACCCTGAAGTAATTTCTGATATACGTTTCGGTACGCTCGTATTTTCATCAAAATCAGGAAACATCAATCCGGTCTTTGACATCATCTCGCCAATTGTTTGCGTTATATGCCATGCAATAAAACCGAGTGTGCGTCCTTCGTCGGTAACTTTTTGATTGAGCGATTCATCAGTTAAGTTGTTAAATACTTTTAAAGTCGCTTCGCTTTCATATTTCCACGCTTCTAAAAAATCATTAATTGTTCTGAACATCTTTAATCCTCCTTAACAGTTAGTTTAATATTACTGCCGGCACCTTTGCTTCTTCTACCAACTTGTTGAATTTCGGAATTTCATTATCAATCACATCCTTCAGCTTTTTCAATTCTGCATCTATTTGTGCAAAAAATTCTTTCTTCAACTCAAGAGCTTGATCGGTCGGTCTAAAATTTCCACGTTCTACCGAACTTCCAAGCGAGGCAAGTTTATTATTCAATCTAATTGGATAATTGAGCGGGTCTTGTGGACTTTTATTTTTTGTTTGATATAAAGCTTCTTCAACAGCAGTAATTTTTTTATTTACCTCTTCGCCAAACTTTTTCAGTTCGTCAACATTTTTTTGATCTTTTCCCGTCCCGAAGGGATCCCTATGGGAAAGGGATGTCCGAATGGACCCTTCGGAGGATACCCAAATCCGCTCGGTAACATCCTTAATTTGCTTGCGGATGTTTCTGATCTGCTTAATTGCCTTGTGTGTTTCACTCAACTTATCGCGCACGGAAATCAAGAAATCAAACTGTGCTTTAAGGTCGTCTGCATTAGATGATGCGCGCGGATCTTTTGCAATTGTGAATGGAACAGTTAAACTATCTTTTTCATATTTCAGCATTGCTTTATAATTGCCCGGCACAGCAATTGGACCGGTAACTCCACCACCAGATAAAATCATTCCGTCAAATTTTTCTGCATCTGCATAGCGCATGTTCCATATAAATCTATTCAACCCTTTTTTAATTGGGAGCTGTTCACTTTTTTCTTTGTTCTTTGGTTTGAATGATTTGATCAAGTTTCCATTTGTATCAAAAATTTTTAACTCAACTGCACTGCTGTCCGGCATTTCTTTGAAGTAGTAATAAAGAATTGTACCGCTCTTCAAATTTTTTCCGGCAGTAATTCCATCGCTTCCATCTCTGCCGCCTATTCTAAAAGTTTCGCGCGGCTGATAGAGCCAGAAATTTTTCTTCATTATATCGGCATTCATCTGCCGCAGCGGAGAGAAATCGTCAATCATCCAGAATGATCTTCCCTGCGTTGCTGCGATTAAGTCTTCATTCTTGACCGCTAAATCTGTTATTGGAACTATCGGAAGATTCTGCTGGAACGTTTGCCAGTTCTCGCCGTCGTTAAATGAAATATAGATTCCCTCTTCGGTTCCTGCAAAAAGCAATCCCTGCTGTTTTACATCGGCACGAACAACACGTGTAAAATGTTTTTCGTTAATGCCGTTCACAATTTTTTTCCACGTCTTTCCAAAGTCGGTTGTTTTTAGAATGTATGGTTTGTAGTCGTCTGATTTGTACCGTGTAGCCGCAACATAAAGTCCTGCTTCAAGAAAAGGATTAGCTTCGATGCTGTTAATCTGTGCCCACTCCGGAAGCAAATCTTTCGGAGGCGTAACGTTATTCCAATTTTTACCTCCGTCTGTTGTAAAATAAATTAGTCCGTCATCCGACCCGGTCCAAATTATTCCCGGCTTAAGCGGGCTTTCTGCTACTGTAAAGATTGTAGAGTAATATTCCACTCCAGTATTGTCTTTAGTTATTGGTCCGCCGGACGGTCCTTGTTTAGTTGTATCGTTTCGTGTAAGGTCGTTACTAATCGGCTGCCATGTTTGTCCGCCGTTTGTTGTTTTGAATAAAATATTTCCTGCAGCGTAAAGCGTATTGGAATCGTGTTTAGAAAATAGGAGAGGAAAGTTCCACTGAAAACGATATTTCCAATCTTTCACTCCGTGTCCAAGTGGATTATCGGGCCAGACATTAACAACTCTGTTCTCGCCGGTTCGATGATTTTTCATTCCAATAAACCCGCCGTAATTTCCGCCGTAAACAACGTCATTATCACTTGGATGAACAGCAAGCCAACCGCTTTCGAAGCCGGCGGTCTCTTCCCAATCGCGCTCGCTAATGCTTTCATCTTCGGTACGGTGAAAAATTCTTACTGTGGTATTATCCTGTTGTGCGCCGTAAATCCGGTAAGGAAAATGATTGTCTGTTGTAACTCTGTAAAACTGTGCGGTTGGTTGATTGTGATAGGTACTCCAGCTCTTGCCCCCGTCGAGAGAAACCTGTGCACCTCCGTCATCGCCTATTATCATTATATCCGGATTGTCGGGGTTGATCCACAAATCGTGATGGTCTCCGTGAGGTGTGGAGATTTTTTCAAAAGTCTTAGCGCCGTCTTTCGAACGCCAGAATTCAACGTTAAGTACGTACAATTTATCTTTCTCTTTTGGATCCGAATAGATGCGTGTGTAATACCAAGCACGCTGACGGAGATTTCTATCTTCATTTATTTTAGACCAATTTTCTCCACCGTCATCGGAACGAAACACTCCGCCCTCTTCGGCTTCGATGATTGCATAGACTCTTTGCGGATCGGCTTTAGAAACTGTTACGCCAATAATACCGATTGTACCTTTCGGTAAACCTTTATTGCCCGAAATATTTTTCCAGGTTGTGCCGGCGTCTGTAGATTTCCAAAGTGCAGAACCTTCTCCTCCGCTTTCCAAACTGTAAGGCGTACGTTTAACGCGCCACGTTGAAGCAAAGAGAATTCGTGAGTTGGTTGGATCCATTGTAAGATCAATCGTTCCAACCTCGTTGCTAACAAACAAAACTCTTTCCCAGTTTTTGCCGCCATCTTTCGAGCGGTAAATTCCTCGCATCGAATTCGGTCCGTATAAATGACCGAGTGCCGATACGTAAACTAAATCGGGGTTTTTAGGATCAATTACTATTCTTGTAATGTGGCGCGAGTCATCGAGTCCTATATGTTTCCATGTTTTTCCGGCGTCTTCGCTTTTCCATATTCCGTTGCCGCTGGAAACATTTCCGCGCACGGTTTCTTCGCCGGTACCAACATAAATTATGTTGGGGTCCCAAACGCTAACTGCAACTGCGCCGATAGAGCCGCCGAAAAATTTATCTGAAATATTTTTCCATGTAGTGCCGGCGTTTTCACTTTTCCAAACTCCTCCGCCGGTTGAGCCGAAATAAAAAAGTGATGGATTTGATGGAACGCCGGCAACGGCACTCGATCTTCCGCCGCGGTATGGACCGATGCCTCTATATTCCAAACCGTTGAAGTAAGTTGTATCAACAGTTTGTGCAAATGATTTGTTAATCAAAAAAAGAAAAACAAATACGATTGTATTCCTAAAGAGAGGTTTCATTTCACTTACCTACATAATTGATGAAAAAATAATTTACCAAAATGAATTTATTTCAAATGGGAGATGGAAGCAACAGGTATGTTGATTCTGATGACAACAGAGTTGTAGGGTCGAGGTGAACTCGACTCTACAACTAAAAGAAAATCGAAAAACCAAAAAGCACCTTCAAAGAAGAATAGTTCCTCTTATATCCCGTAACACCATAATTTTTTGTCTCCTTGCTATAGCTAAAAGAAGTGTAACCTAATTCACTTCTCAGGGCAACCATTTCACTTAACAAAAATTTTATTCCGATGCCGGCATTTAAAATTGTGTTTGTCTTCTCTTCAAGAACAGTCAGAATAAAAGTATTCGGCGGAGCAATCGGAACACCATTGGAAACTCCGTAACCGATTCTTGCAAAAACAGCATAGCTTTTTTTAGGTATTAAATAGGAATAAGAAAGATTGCCAATTAGTGAATACATTTTTCCATTAGCACCATTTTCTGGAATAATAAGAGTATATCTAAATTCCGGTTCGATGGAAAATCCATTTACAATAAAAAAACCTACAGTTCCTGCTAAATCAATAACACTAGAACTTGATTTTGAAGTTGATTCGTATGGAGAGGGATAAGAATACGAATAAGTACTCTCGTAAGTATTACGGGCAAAGCCGCCAATAAAAGAAATTTCCCAGCTTCCCTTTGAGAGTTGGGTGTTAGTTCTTGTTGAATCGGTGGAAGTAATTTGACCCTGTAAGGAATTCTGGGCAGTTAAGGAACTAACTAATAAAAAAATTGAAAGGACAAGATGCTTCATAACTTCTCCACTGTTTTGGGGTTGAATTACAGTTGACTCTTTTTTAATCCTAAAACTATCGTATCACTTGAGTTTGTCCAAAACTTAATTTCTCATGCCTGCTCAACAGTTTCAAAATATTGCTGAACAAGAACTATGCTATCCTTTGCAGCGGCATTAATAAATTCTGCTGCCTGCCCCATAGACTGCCGATCTGTCGCATCCATTTGCATTAATCGCAAACCAATCTGAGTTTGAAAACTATTGAGAGCAATAACTATTTGGCTCATATCTCCCATAATTTTGTGAATCCTTTCGATTGGCTTAAAAAGAAACAACGCAGCTAAATCTGCAATACCAAAACCTGCTGCAATCAGCGATTGCAAGTCTTTAATCCTGCCGTCGAACGCGGCGAAAACCGGTACGCTCAATAACACGACGCCCAGAAGAAACATGACAACCGAAAGAATAACTATCACCCAGTAAGTTACTGCTAATTTTCTGCGCAAATTTTTTAAATCTGCCTTGCCATCGGACATAGATCCTTGCAAATGTTTGATAATAAATTCGTTTGCTTTCTTGCGCTGGTCGGAATCCATTGTTACAATACTTTCATTTGTCGGTTCGCCCATTTTATCCTCTCCTTGTTTATTTTTATTAAAGAGAACAAGTAATTTTTCTACAAAAAAAGTTTAGCCAACGAAGGAACTTTCTTAGCAATTTCAATTGCAATATTTCCCAACTCTTCGATTCTATTTTTTAATTCTGCTTGCGATACATTTATGCGTGATGCTTCTTTTACAATGGTCATTAAGCTTTCATAAGTCTCCATGTCGGTTGTGTCGGGTGTAATCTTATTTATATCGTCCTTTGATAAACCAAGCAGCCCATTTAACTCGTCTTTATAAGTCCCCTCAAAAGCTTTTCTGTTTTCTTCGAGTTGTTCTTTGATTCTTTTACGAAAATCTTCCAACGTCTCAGGCATAATATTCTCCTTTAACAAAAAATCACTTTGATACTTTGTTAATTAATTTGTTGAACTCATCAATAATTTTTTCGGCATCGCCCTGTTTTGCTTTTATTTTTTTTGTCAGCCCGTCTATTTGATCTGACAGCTCGGAAGTCTTTGATGCGATTTCTGTTCTTAAATTTCCAAGATTCAGCTTAGATAAAATCTCGTTTTGTGCGTCATTAATTTTTAGTACAGAAGCCAGATGACCCGTAACAACAGAGTTAGCGTATATAATCCTGCTGTAAGATGCATCTATGTTTTTTAAAAGTGTATCGCGCTGGGCTAAGATTGGCTTGAGTTTGGAATTTTTGTAGCCGTCAATTTCATTCCGCAGCTCTTCTACAAGAACGGATAATTTTTCATACTGTTTGGTTTTATCAGAACTCTGCAAATCAATCTCTTTGCAAATTTCCGTTCCAAACTGATCCATCATCTTATTGATTTGAAACGGAGCGTAAACTTCATCTACAAATCTGTTTATCTCTGCAAACAAACGATTATAGTAGAGATTAACCAATTCGCGATGCGCACGCTGCATCTCCGTTATATCTCTTCCAACTGTAACGGATAACTCAACGGATTCTTTGGGAACTGTTGAACAGGAGTAAAGCAGAACTAACAAAGGGAGTAATAAGAATTTAGACATTCTCATAAATTCTCCGCATAAATTTTATTCTTGCCGTTAAAAATATAGTGAGAAAAGGGGACAAAAGTAAATATCCTCAACACTAATGTAATTTATCGTAGTAACTCCTTAGAAATGCCAGTAGTAAATAGCACGTGCCTCTGAAGATTTGAACAGATTGACGTTGAACTTACAGGAGTTGATTTCGAGATTCAAGATTGAGGAGAACTCGAAGGACAACTATAAAAATGTGCATAAGACAGAAACGAGAAGCCAATTTGCTGTCCGCTCGAATGGAATACTGGTAAAATCGTAAT
>JBFLWC010000019.1:0-3467 GCA_040758415.1 Bacteroidota bacterium
TAAAAGAATATTTCCTTGCTCAAATGTCTCACGAGATCCGTTCGCCTTTGAATGTTATAGTTGGTTACGCAGATATTTTAGCTGACGAGCTGAGTGATGAAAAAAAGGAAGAACTTGGAAAAATCCTCCGCTCTATGAAAAACAACAGCAAACGCCTCTACAGAACATTCGACCTTTTATTAAACATGTCGCAGCTTCAAACAGGCAAGTACGAGGCGCGGTTTGAAAAGGTTAATCTCTTTGCGCTCTTAAAAACTATTCAAGTAGAACTCAATTCTCTGGCAGGAGAAAGAGGACTAAAATTAAATCTAATTAACAGAATTGAAGAGAATGTAACCGTTATAGCCGATCATTACTCACTAACACAAATCTTTATTAATCTTATTGATAATTCAATTAAATATACAAACGAAGGAAAAATTGATATTGTTATTTACCGGGAAAATTCAAGCGTTTGTATAGATATAACCGACACCGGCAAAGGGATGTCGAAAGAATATATCAGCCGGCTTTTTGTGCCGTTTACACAGGAAGAGATGGGATATTCCAGGAAGTATGAAGGCACGGGACTTGGCCTTGCAATTGTAAAAAGTTTTATTGATATCAACAGAGCAAAGATAAAAGTAAAAAGCGAAGTCGGTTACGGTTCAACATTTACAGTAATTATAAACGGAGATAAAAGATGGTAGTTCAGCCGAAACTAAAAGAATTCCGGGATGACGAAGTAGAACAATTAGAAGAAAAACCCCGGCTTCTTGTTACAGAAGACGATTATGAAAATCGGAAATTCCTTCAACTCTTTTTGAAGAAATATTTTCTGGTAGATGTATGCGATTCATCAGAATCTTTTTATGATTTGATGAAGAAAGAAAAGTACAATATCATTTTGATGGATATCTCGATTAAGGGAAAGAAAAACGGTCTCGAGTTAACCAAAGAGTTGAAGAGCGATCCGAACTATTGCGATATTCCGGTAATATGTTACACCGCACATGCTTTAAATAAAGATAGGATAAACGCACTTGAGGCAGGCTGCGATGTTTACATTAGTAAACCGTCGGATATTCGTACTCTGCTCAATACGTTATTCGATTTGCTGCGGGGTAGTATTTAGTATTTAGTATTTAGTATTTAGTCCTTAGTATTTAGAAAAAGACTAACTACCACCGGTTGGGTGAATTAGAAGAGAAAGTTGAAAAATGAAGACAAAAGTAGTTATTCAAAAATTCATCTGTGAAAATCATAAGAAATCAGTTCGATCTTCGTTCCATTTTTCGATTAAAAAATTACTTTTGTTTTAACAGTTGATTAATTCACACAACGGGTTAATTACCATTTGAAAATATATTTGCTGTAGATTATACCATGTGAGTCTTCTACGTAACTTGACTTAGAATTTAGTCCTCAATTGACTAAACACTAACTACTAACTACTCAATACTAATTATGCAATATTTCCTCTATCTAATTCTTGCTTTAATTCTCGCTTCGTGCGCGGGAGGAATCTCTTCTATTTATAGCACCGCTTATCCGCTCACTACAGAGACGGCAAAAGCAAAAACATCTTCCCTCTCGGTAAAAATTCCTGAAGGTTGGTTTGCAGCGGAGGATAATGAACAGAAGCTGATTGATCTATGGCTGATCAAAGATGATTATTCTGCCGCATTAAATTTTGTTGCGCTCAATGTTGATTCGTTAACGATGAAAGAAATCCAAAATGATGAACTAAAATCAATTGTTGAATTGAGCCAGACTTTCAAAAAAGCGAAGTACGGCAAAGCACTAACTAATTTTACTAATCAAGAATTTTTTGAAATTAACAAAAAACACTTTGCCGCGTATGAATATTTAAATGATTCTAAAAAAAATATTCGCGTTGTTGTGTTTAAAATAGGAAATAAATTCTACGAACTTTCCGCAGTTCCTTATAAGACTGAAAACCTTTCAGAACTTTACAAGATTCAGAACTCTGTGCTAGCTTCAATAAGAGATTTTTAAGTGCAGTTGTCAGAATGTAAACGTTACGCCAATCTTAAATGTCTCATAAGTTAACGGAGCTTCGGTTTCAAACGGCCAGTTCATTTTCTCTTTCTTCAAAGAATAGAAAGCGTAAGAAAAACCATTTTTTAAAAGAAAGTTTACAATAGGAGCTGCATACGGAGATGAATCGGCAATCTCGTCAATGAAACGGCTCAAGAGACCCTGAGCGCCTTCTTCTATAATCATACTGCCAAGCTGTTTCCAAAACATGTGGCGTGGAAAAATTACAGCTGCTTCAAAACCGGCATTCAAAGAAATAAAGGATGCCAAATCAAACCTTACCCCGCCCTCAAAAACGGTTCCAAATCTCACTGCATCCTGAAAACGGTTGAGAATATCTGTATCTCTAATCGCATCGCTTAAACTCATCGGTGGATTTGTGCGGTAAAAAAATTGAGCGGGGTAATTTTTCATATCAAGCCGCGACCAAACAAATCCTTCTCCGTGATATGGCAATATTCTAAACGTGTTGATCCGATAACCATAACCCTTTCTTTTAGCAAAGCCGACTCTTTGTAAGCTCGAATTCATTATTCCCAGCGTTGTAGAAGTTGATTTCAAATCCGACGCAAGTCTAGAGGCAAAAAGATATTTTTCACTAAATTCAATTATATCGTCTTCCCAATAAGAATCGCGCGAAGCATAGCCGAGTTTAATTTCGCCTAATCCAACATCTGCAAACTTACTAATCAACTTGTCGTGTTTAGGTGTGCCTAATCCATAATTCACTTCTATAAACGGTTTGCCGTGAAATTCCCATTCGAACCATTCATTATCATTCCAATCATACCAATTTTCTTTGGTTGAATCATTTTCGTCCTGGGCGGATAAATTAATGTAAGCCAAGAAAGAGAAGCTTACTATGAATAAAAATATTTTGCGTATCATTTTAATCATCCTCTTGCTTGTGAAGTTGTTAGTTAGACGATTGATTAGACGAATTTTCCGGAAGAATAGTTACACAATACGTGAGACCCTCGATCCGCTGCGGCGGATCGGGGCAGGCGCTAGAGGCCAGAAGTAAATTATCATTTACCATTCGTTATTAGTCATTATACTTCTGATTTCTGATTTCTCCGTAAGTCCGCCAAAGGCGGATTCGGACTTATTTCTTATCTCTGTTCAATCCGATTTTATTTTAATGCCGGTCTTTTGTTCAAGCGTTGAGATTAGACTATTCATCAAGATGTTTCCGTAAACCGGTTTAGTTATAAAAACATCAACACCTGCCTTGTAAGCGTTGTCTTTATCTTTTTGAAATGCGTGTGCGGATAAACCAACGATGGGAGTATTTTTGCGCTCCGGATCTTCGCGCAACTCTTTTGTTAATTGAAGCCCGTCTTTTGTTCCGCGCAAAGAGATGTCCATCAGTATGATATCAAATTTAGTTTCATTTAGTTTTTCATAGAATGATTCGGCGGAATCAC
>JBFLWC010000020.1:0-2569 GCA_040758415.1 Bacteroidota bacterium
CAGAAGAAAATCAATACATTGACAATATAATTACTTTAATCGAAAAGAACGGCAGGCCCTCTATTGCAAAAAACATTTTGCAGCTTAAAGATAAATTCGACACTTGTGTTGCAGTCTATCCAACTTTTACAACAGCACTCATACTTTTCCTCTCAAATATCCCGACAAGAATTGGAACCGCTTACCGCTGGTATTCTTTTCTATTCAACAAAAAAATTTACGAGCATAGAAAATTCGGCAACCGGCACGAGCTGGAATACAATGTGCGTCTGCTGCTTCAAACGGGAATTGACGAAAATGTAAATGAAGAAAATGTTTCATTCGGGTTAGTTCCGTCGAAAGAGAGCGAAGAAAAAGTTCGTTATGATTTGAGAGAGTTTGGAGTTAATTTAGACAAGCCGATTTTAATTGTGCATCCAGGCAGCGGCGGTAGTTCTATAGATTTGCCTGTAGAAAAAATGAAAGCGGTAATCAAATTGTTGGCGCAAGGTGGAAATCAAATTCTAATCACAGGCACCAATTCTGAAAAAGAGCTGTGTGAATCGTTCGCCTTAAATAAAAAAATTTTTAACACAGCCGGAAAATACAATTTGAAAGAATTGACTGCGTTAATTAATCAATGTGATCTGATGATAGCAAACTCAACCGGACCAATACATATTGCTGCTGCGTTAGGAAAAGGTGTAATTGGATTTTATCCAAAATTTGCAGCGGCATCGGCAAAACGCTGGGGACCATATACAACCAAAAAAAAAATATTTTCACCTGCAATTGATTGTAATAACTGCACACGCAACCAATGTGAAAAACTGAATTGTATGGAAAGCATCAGCGCAGAAGAAGTTGTTGAAACCGCACAAAATATTCTTGCTAAAATTGCTTCGGAGAAAAATGGAATCTAAGATTAAGAGTAAGAATAAGAGCAAAGGCAAGAGAAAAAACTTAATAATGATATTCTTACTCTTTCTCTTATTCTTTTTCGATTCTCAAGCACAGGTCAAATCCGAATTCCGTAAAATCGAGAATAAAGCTTTTAGGGTTGGCGAGAAACTTACCTTCGAAGTTAATTACGGATTTATTACAGCCGGTATTGCCGAATATGCGATTCCAAAAATTGTTAAAATAGCCGGACGTGATGTTTACAATGTAACATTTAATGTCAGCTCTGTTCCTGCGTTCGATCCGTTTTACAAAGTGCGCGATCGTTACGAAACATTTATTGATGTAGAAGGCATTTTCCCGTGGCGGTTTGAACAACACATCCGCGAGGGCGGCTACTCGCGCGATTTTTCGGCATTCTTCGATCAAAGAAAAGGAAAAGCAAAAACTTCTGAAGGATCCTACAACATCCCGAAATATGTGAACGATATTGTTTCTGCATTTTATCTTGCACGCACATTCGATTATTCAAGAATGAAAGAGGGCGATAAAATTCATCTTGAAAATTTCTATAAGGACAAAGTTTATCCGCTTGATCTGCTTTATAAAGGAAAAGAAACTGTTTCGGTCAAGGCAGGCACATTCAATTGCATAATTCTTGAACCGTTAGTTCAAGAGGGTGGGCTTTTCAAAAGCGAGGGCAGCATTATTGTCTGGTTAACCGATGACGCATTTAAAATTCCCGTGAAGGTAAAAACAAAAGTAGTCATCGGTTCCATTGATGCTGAACTTAGTAGTTACACTGGACTTGCCGGTGAGTTAAAAGCGAAGAAAAAATAAAGCCCCCTCCTTCTCCCCCAAAGGGGGAGAGAAAAATGCTTGGTCGGAGTATTGACTCCGACCTGCGCTGAATAGGCTAATAAAGTTTATTGTAAAATCATTTTCTCTGCCCAGTTATAAATTTTTTCAGCGATGTTAATTGCTTCCTCAAATTCCTTTTCAGTTACCGGTTCATACGGAAATGGATATCTAGCTTCAACCGCATAGTTTGTAAGCCTGGAAGCAGCTTTCATTTCTTCAGGTACTTTTACACCATTTACTTCGAGTGAATAAATTAGTTCTCCAATATCATGAACAAATCTAAACTTAATATTGTGATAACAGCGGAGAGCTTTAAGTGATTTTTCAACAGACTGCTAAGCATCATAACATAAATCTTCGTAATAAACTTCTTCCGGTTTCGGCTGCTTTGCTTGTACAAGATTACTCTTAGCCCTTTTTAACCATTTCTGGCGAATTGGCGGTTTATCCATAAACCAATTTTCCTTCTGTCATAGCAGTCTTAATGATATAATTAGAATCATCACTGTAAGTTTTCACATCGTCTTGAGTAACAACAATTATATCGCTTGCAAAACCAACATTTACAAGTTTTCTGTAAATTTCTTGAGATGTTTTTCTTTTGTTTATTCCATTGGGGGCTACAACAAGAAAGTCCAAATCGCTGTCTGAATGAAATGTATTATTTACAGCAGAGCCAAATAAAAATATTTTCACCGGCTTAACAACTTCTGTAATAATTATTACAGTTCTTTGAATGATCATATCAATATTGGGCATCTCTAAAAACTCAGTAATAAAAGGAATAAGTTAGAGAAATATTCTGGGGAAAAATTTTCAAAACAATAGG
>JBFLWC010000021.1:0-2907 GCA_040758415.1 Bacteroidota bacterium
ATTTGCCAATCTTAAAATCCCTGTAACCAGGAATTGCAAAATCCAACTTCAGATAAAGATTACCTTCATCCTGATATTCAGCACAAACTAACCCGGCCGGAATTGAATTTCTTAATACGAACAAAACATTCCATCGCTCGTCCGGCTGAAAAGAAAATGTGGGAATGAATTTTTTTATATCTCTTTCGTGAAATTTCAAAAAGTAGTTCAGGTATTCAGAATCATGCTTAACCTCCAGTACCCGGAAATATTCACGCGTTGTAAATATATCTATGAGATAATAAATATCTACTAACACAATAAACCCGTTAACAAAGACAACAGGATATGCGTTTATAATTAATCCATATATCGTAAAAAAAAGTGCGCCTGCAAAATTTATTATTCTCAGTTTTACAATTGAACTCATCATCAGGGAAAGTGCCACAAGAACCGATGCGATATAACCGATAATTTCTACGACTGGAATGTTGCTGAACATTTTACTCCATTTCTGTTATGTTAAAAAAAAAGTTGTCTTGTTCATTTGGGTTGAACAACTTTAAAAATTTCTGCGCGAACCGGACCTATTTTTAAAAGCATGCCGGAGTTCAATTTTATTTCTTCACCCGTTCTCACATTTATAATTTTTGATTTTTCCGGAATCATATTCTTCATCATTTTCAAATCAGTATAAACTGCATCGGAGTTGTTATTAATAGCGATCATCAGCTTTTCTTTTTCATACGTTTTGAAATAAATATATACATCGTTTTCAGGCGGAAAGTGTGTCAGATTTCCTTTGGCAAGCGCGGGATAATTTTTGCGTATCCAAATAAGCTCTTGCAAAAAATTAAAAATGTCATTTTCATCTTTAGTTCTCTCAGCTGCTGTAAATGTATCTCGTTTATCATCGGGAAATCCGCCGGGGAACGGGATGCGTAATTCTCCGTGATTGTCTGTTCCAACCATTCCAATTTCTGAGCCGTAAAAAATTTGTGGAATCCCGCGTGTAGTTAGTAAAATTGTGTAAACAATTTTTGCTTTATCAACATTCCCTCCTGCAAAATACATTACACGCGGAAGATCGTGGTTGTCTGCAAATGTTACCAGGTTGTTCGGGTTTTTATACAAATAATCTTTTGCTAACACTTCGAATAAGTGATACATATTTTTACTGCCGGATAAGTAACCGATTAAGATATCGCGCAAAGCAAAGTCTGTTAATGCCGGAAGATTTGTATTGAAGCTGCGTGGCAGAAAAGTATCTTTTTGATAACCGGCTAAAAATGCCGTCTCGCCGCTCCATACTTCTCCAACTATATTTGCAGAAGGATATTCATCCATCACAACTTTAGCCCAGTGAGCCATAAATTCTTGATTGTTGTACGGATAAGTATCTTCGCGTATCGCATCAAGACCGGCATATTCCATCCACCAAATTGTATTTTGAATAATGTAGTTTGCCACGAATGGGTTTTCTTGATTGAGATCCGGCATCGAATCAACAAACCAACCGCGCTCAACGTGTTTTATTGTTGCGCTGTCTGCGTAGATGTCTGTGAAAATCATTTTATGATGATTCGCATCCAGGTGCTTTTCCTTTGTGCCGTTTATCCAATCTGGTGTAGGAAGATTTTTCATCCAGGGATGATCATCGCTGAAATGATTTGAAACGTGATCGAGAATTACTTTTAATCCGTGCCGATGAGCTTCACTTACAAATTTTTTGTAGAGTTCGTTTGTGCCGAGCCGCGGATCAATTTTGTAAAAATCTGTTGCTGCATAGCCGTGATAAGAACGGAATGTATTGTTTTCCGTAAGCGGCGTTGACCAAATTGCTGTTACACCCAGCTTCGCCAGGTAATCAATCTTGTTGATCATACCCTGAATATCTCCACCGGCTCGCGCTTGACCAGAAATTTTATTCATATAATCTGTGTAACCAGCAACAGAATCGTTCGATGGATCTCCATTTACAAAACGATCGGGCATAATCAAATAAATTATATCTTCGCTTGAAAATCCTTGAAAACGCTTTTCTCCAGTTTCTCTTTTTTGAATAGGATATTTTACCGTTGTCTTTTCTTCTCCACGTGTTAAAATAAGTTCGTAATCATCCGGCTTTGCCTTATCCGAAATTTCGACATCAATAAAAGCGTAAGAATGGTTTTCAATTTTATTGACTCTATTAACTTTAATTTGCGCACTGTTAAACTTAGCGGAGATGCCGTTCAAATTTTCGCCGTAAACCATCAATTGAATTTTGTTTGTCTTCATTCCCGTCCACCAATTTGGCGGTTCAACTTTATTTACAATTATATTCTGCGCTGGTAGAGCAGTGGAAATAATAATAACAAATAGAATTGGAAATAAGTATTTCATCTTTATCTCATGCAATTATAGGATTGGAGTATTTATACCAAACACAAAATTATTATTCCCGAAATAATTCAGCTTCCATGTAAATTCCAGTCGGAACGGAAAAAGCGCTTGACCAATTCCGAATCCTATTTCGTAAAACGGTTTTTGGAATTCAACAAACGGCTGTGCAATATTTGATCTGCTCTTTGGAGAAATTTCTAAAAGAGCAGCGTTAAGATAAGCGTTTAAGTTTATCTGCCAATCTATTAGAAAAGATAAGTTAAGCAATCTGAAAATCTCATCGTTAAAATTGTGGTTGATCGAAAGCGTTAATGCTCTGTCTCCAAAGACTTCGCCTATCCTCAAAGTTCGGAACGTAAAATATTGACCTAAACTTTGAATATTGCCCGGCAGTGAATACATCATTTGAAAAGGAACGGGACCGTTAGAATAAATTCCGCCAAGAACAAAATTCATACTTGCCGATTTAAACGTTGGAATGTAACCGTTGAATGTAAGTTTGTAAGATTGGAAAGCGAGCATGCTTCCGAAGGTGCTGCTGCC
>JBFLWC010000022.1:0-2959 GCA_040758415.1 Bacteroidota bacterium
GGAAAGATGGAGCGTCTGACGTATGAAGCCGGAACACACAATGTGTTTGTAAGTCCTAACTCCGAGTTTTTTATTGATTCATACACAAACGTTTCAACTCCGCGCGTTATAAATCTTCTTAATAAAAAAGGCAACCATATTAGAAATCTTCTCACATCAGACAATCCAATAAAAGAATATAAGATTGGCGAGACAAAAATTTTCAGCATCTCCGAAGGAGTCCTTACGGACAAGAACGAAGAAGGCGTTGAATTATTTTGCAGGATGATTACTCCGCCGAATTTTGATCCAACAAAAAAATATCCGGTCATCATTTACGTTTACGGCGGTCCTGGGGTTCAAGAAGTTACAAACATTTTTGGCAGCGGAAGATATTTTTTATGGTTTTATATGATGGCACAAAAAGGTTATATAGTTTTCACACTTGATAACCGCGGTTCTGCAAATAGAGGTTCCGATTTTGAACAGGCAACTTTCCGGCATTTGGGTACTGTTGAAGTGAAGGACCAAATTGCCGGAGTAAATTATTTGAAATCGCTCCCCTACGTTGATGAAAATAGGATTGGAGTTTATGGATGGAGCTACGGCGGGTTTATGACAACATCATTAATGTTAAGAACCGATGGCACATTCAAAGTAGGCGTTGGCGGCGGCGCTGTTATTGATTGGAAATTTTATGAAGTTATGTATACCGAACGTTATATGGACACACCGCAGAATAATCCGGATGGGTACAAAGAAACAAGTCTGCTCAACTACGCTGAAAACCTGAAAGGAAAACTCCTACTCGTTCACGGTACAAACGATCCAACTGTAGTCTGGCAGAACACGCTCTTGTTTGCAAAAAAATGCGCCGAGCTTAACAAACCATTAGATTACTTTCCGTACATCGGACAGGGTCATGGTGTAGCTGGAAAAGATGCGCTTCATCTTTACACAAAAATCACAAATTATTTCTTGGACAATCTCTGACAACAATTTTTAGATTTGTGGTAGATATCCATTCTACATTTCACCATTTTCAACTCGTCAATAAATTATTTATTTTCAGCACGAGCTATTATACTTATCATAAAAACGGAACTTCTATTGACTGGTGGTAAACTAGATCTATTAATCAAACTGAACGAATTAACCGAGTATGCCCGTCGTGGCGATGAGTTTTTGCCCGATGAACTATGTAATTTTCTTGCCAATGAATTTGATCTTAGCGCAGTAGTTCTCTTTACGGTTGACGAAAACAATTCATTAAATGTACTCGGCAGATCAATTAATGCCCGTAAAACTTATCGCAAAGGGGCAGCATTTAATTGCTCCATTTGCAAATCGCTTTCTCAAAATTACACCTCAACGCTCGAATTAGATTCTAATTGTGAAATACAAATT
Organism: Bacteroidota bacterium; assembly: GCA_040758415.1. Taxonomy (GTDB): domain Bacteria; phylum Bacteroidota; class Ignavibacteria; order Ignavibacteriales; family Melioribacteraceae; genus Fen-1258. Next base: position 1,387 of record JBFLWC010000022.1, read on the forward strand.
TCCGATTTTCTGATATACGAAGGATGCTCGTTTCTCAACATTTCCGAAACCAACAAAATGATGGTTAAGGTAGGACGGAAATCTCCGTTCACACAAAATGATAAAGACACCATTGAGAAAGCTCTTCAACTTAGCGCTGCAATTTTATTGCTATGGATTGATAGTAAAAATAACGGACTGGCTTCAAGTATATTTTCAAAGATTGTTGCAGAAACTACAAATGAACTGAAAGCAGGATCAAATTCTATAATCGGACACACAACAATTCTTGCTAAAGAAAATTTAACTCCAACTCAGACTGAATTTATTTCAGCAATCAAAAAAAATGCTCAAAGTATTTTGCTAAGTATAAACGATCTGAACGAATTATCGAAGATCGAATTGAATCTTGCTGTACGAAATATCAAACAAATTAGTATAAGCCGGTTCGTGAATGAAATTGTTGAGATGTTTAGAAGCCGCCTCGGCAATCGAAAAATTAATTTTTCAATCAGCATTGATAAAGAGTTCGAGCAGCCGATCGGTTTAGACGATCAAAAGCTGCGTTACATTCTAAGCAGTCTATTATTTGTTTCAACAACTTTAACTGCTCAAGGAGAGATAGCTTTAAAAGTAACACTAACAGAAGATAATAAAGTTAGGTTTATGATCTCTGACACCGGTAAAATTTTACCGCTCGAGGTTGTTGAAAAAATTTTTGATCCGTTCACGCTTTCAAAGTTAGACGATTTTAAGAATTCACCCCTTACCGGTCTAAGCTTAACCTTAGTAAAAAAATATGTAAATCATTTAGACGGCGAAATTACTGCGTCAAGCTCGGCGGGTAAAGGAAATTTATTTACATTCACAATAAGCGGAGAAGTAATGTCAGCTTTAGAAAATAGTATATCGCAACTTCCAAAACCGACTACTAAAAACAAAGTTCTTGTAATCGAAGACGATTACGCGACATCAAAACTGCTAAGCAACTATCTAAACAAATGGGGCTACGATCCAACGATAGTCAGCACAGAAGAACAAGCATTCGCAGTGATTGATAACGAACAGCTGCTTGCAATTATTTTAGATATTGAGCTGCCGAATGTAAATGGACTTGAGCTGTTAAAAAAAATACATGAACATCACAACACTAAGAATGTGCCCGTAATTGTTTGCTCGGTTGAACCCGAACAGCAGAAAGCATTCATGATGGGCGCAGTAGAATATTTTATTAAACCTATCAACTACAATTACCTTGTTGAAGTTCTCACAAATTATAAACTCAGAAAAAATTCAAACATACTCTGCGTTGACGATGACCTGCCGACATTGAATTTGGTTCAACAAGCAATTGAATCTGCCGGCTTTATTGCAGTTGCAGAAAATATCTCGGCTAACGTTATGAACTTGATTAAAAATAAAGATATTGATCTTGCTATTATTGATTTAGACATGCCCGCACCAAACGGTTTTGAATTGATAAAGCTGATTAAGTCGGATAAAAAATTTACACATCTGCCAATTATAATTTACACAGGAAAAGAAAATTACCGCGAAGATCTTTACAAGATAGAAGGATTATTCGAAGAACTTC
>JBFLWC010000023.1:0-4225 GCA_040758415.1 Bacteroidota bacterium
TTTCTTTCGTGTTTGGCTTCAATTGCTCTGCGGATAATTTCGAGCGCTGGGTTTTCTCCGGGCAATACTGTAATTTCCCTAAAACGAACGGGAGTTTGTTCAAGCGAAAAGTTGATTGTTTTGTTTGAGTTTAGCGTTAAGGAAATTGTATCGGATTTGTAGCCGATGAATGAGGCAGCCAAAGTATAATTACCCGGTTTCAATCGAAGTTCGAAATTGCCCTCGAAGTTTGCTGTGGTACCGGACGAGGTACCGACAATCCGTATGTTTGCAAAACTTAGCGGCGATAAATTGCTTCTGTCTGTAACTTTTCCCTTGAGTACAAACTGCTGAGAAAAAGTTGATGAGCATAGAGCAAAAGTCATCAACAAAAATAAAATTCGGTTTATCATACGGACCTCATATTAAGTTGGAATTACGAATTGCTAAATACAAATTACCAAATCTGAAGCACAAAATTCAAAACAGGTAATCTAATCTTAGGTTTTGGATTTTGAATTTTGGATTTTGTGCTTTGGATTTTGTGTTTTGGATTTTGTGCTTTGGATTTTGTTCCGCCAGAGGCGGATTGGATTTTGTGCTTTGTCCGCCATCCGTCTCCGTCAGTTGACGGATGACGGAGGCGGATTGAATTTACTTTCCTAGAATCGGGATGATAAAATGAAAAAGATTGTTTTAACCGGCGCCACCGGATTCATCGGGAAAAAAATTGCAATAAAATTAATTGAATGCGGCTGCGAATTAACAATCTTCACACGTTCCGTCAAAAAGGCAAAACAGTTTATTCCAAATGCTTCAGAATATGTAGAGTGGAATTCCAACTTCATAGATTGGAAAACATATCTCGAAGGCAAAGATGCAGTAATTCATCTTGCCGGAGAAAATGTTATGGCTAAACGATGGAGTGAAGAGCAGAAAAAAAAGATACGTTCAAGCCGCGTGGATAGCACGCGTGCATTAGTTAATACAATTGGAACATTAAATAACAAGCCGAAAGTTTTTGTTTGCGCCTCGGCAATCGGTTATTACGGAAATTCAGAACACCCGGAGAGAGAAGATTCAAACGCAGGCAATGATTTTCTTGCCGGTGTTGTAAAAGCATGGGAAGATGAAGCAGGTAAAGTTGAACAGTTTGGCGTTCGTAGAATAAGTATGCGGATTGGTATTGTGTTAGATAAAAACGGAGGCGCATTAGCTCGAATGATTATTCCATTTAAATTTTTTATCGGCGGCGCAGTCGGAAGTGGAAAGCAATGGGTCTCATGGATTCACATTGAAGATTTGATAAATATCTTTTTGTTTGCGCTCGAAAATGAAAATTTAGAAGGCGCTGTTAATTGCGTTTCGCCCAACCCCGTTACAATGAATCAATTTGCAAAAACAATAGGCAAAATTCTTAAACGTCCTTCCTTTTTAAGGATACCGGAATTTTTATTAAGATTAATATTAGGTGAAGCATCAAGCGTAGTTACCGGTGGTTCTAAAGTATCTTCTTCAAAAATTATTTCTTGCGGGTTTAAGTTTAAGTACAATTATATAGAAGAAGCGCTGCGTAATCTTCTTTAATCAAAAAGCTATTCAAACCAGGAAATAATTTTAAACGAGTCGGTGCCGGGGTATGCCGGCGGAGAAGCAATAGCTAATCTACCATCGTAACGATATCTTTTGCTAAATCCCGATTCAATAACTGTAGTACTTCCGGATCTAAATGTTCCTACCGGCCCTCTTGCGTTTTGAGTAATTCCACCATAAAGATAGATCGCTCCGCTGACGGGTCTGCCTTGATAATTCTCGGCAGTAAATGAACCGTTTTGTGTGTAAATGGAAGCATCAATTCTAATATCATTATTGTTTGCCGAATTTTGTGTTATAACAACATCCCTTTCGGCAACAATACCAAGCAGATCTTGAGAAGCAGGATTTACTCTCGGGTCTGTATTGTAAGTTACATCGTCATCCAAAAAAATCTTTCCTCTATTGCCGCCTGTTCCAGATGCGCCAATAGTATATTTTCCTTTTACATTTCCTTTAATCCTAAGTTCTGCATTTTCTGCAAATATCACTCCGTTAGGTGCAAAAGTGGAAGCTAAGACATAAGTATAAGGACCGGAGCTGCTGAATTTATATCTAATGCTGTCACCTCTAAATTCAAGATAAACAAGATTTTTGCCTATAAATTTAGCTGTGCTTGCAGCAGCATTTGATACTTTCGAAACGCCATTAGAAGGCATGGGAATGTTAACACCGGTTTTAAATCCACCCAGAAATTGCGGATTGGCTCTGTTGCTGAATTTAACCAATCTTCCATCAATAGTAACTCTGCCCATAAAGACGGGTCTATCTGCAACTCGAAGCTGCCAGTTTGTGTGCATTGGTCCCCAAACTGTATCTCTTGTTGTCCACCAAATGTCTTCCCCTTCGCTGTTTGAAAAATAAGCGTACTCCGAAAATGAACCCGGCTTTAATAATATCCTTGTTCTTGCAGTTGTACCTTTGTATTTACCGATTGATATCAATTCTTTAATGTTTTGTGATGGGTCAATAGTTCTAAGTATTACAGTTATTGTTCCTTCATCTTTTGGTTCACCAAAGTTGTAATTGAAAATTTGGTCTCCAGTAGAGTTATTTAAAAAGATTTTATTGGTAACAAGATTCACTCCGCTGGCAGTCAAGTGATGGGCTTTCGCATCTCTGTAGTAATCAGAAAAATTTTGTACTGTGCCGGTTGCCATCTCGTTAAAGTTTTTTCCTGCAACCATAAATATTAAACTGAATCCGAGTACCAACATTAAAGCCGCTTTACCGCCCATCTATTTATTCCTTACTTTTTATTCCTTACTTTTTTCCTAAGTTTCTTGTAGCTAATTTTATCTGTCTCCAAATAACTCTTCTATCTGCAGAATAATCATTTCCATAAGCAGCAGGATTTTCCACAGCAATATCTACTTGAATAGTAGCGATGCCAAATGGGGGACCAGCAGGAAGAGGAGAAATTGTATCTCCGAGAGCATCGAAATAAGTTAACTTAAATTGAGTAACACCCAGGTTAGACCCTTTTGGCGCAGAGTTGTTAACTACCCGATAAAGAAGACGATCCTTTGGATTTGGTGTTACTGATAGTTCAGAAGTGCTTCCTAAATAATAACGTAATGTATCAACTATACCGTCACCGTAATCATTGGTGTCTGGGGTGTTAACTATATCCGTAAGAAAAGAGATCCGATTTGAATCTGCACTTATTATGGCTAAAGATTGGAATGGAATTTTTTCCCAGTCTTTGCAGTAACCAATTTTACGAAAATCATATTCAATCAGTTTTACAACTTCAACAAGGTTTTGCTGAACAATTCTTTCACCGCTGTATAAGTAATTGTTTTCTACCGAAGAGTCGTTCATTCTAAGAAGTATCATTAGTAATAAACCGCCCACTATCGTTGAACCAAGTATGTCTATTAACGAACTAAAGCCCATAATGCAACCTCATTTAAAATACCAATAGCTGTAAAGGGAAGACATTTTTATTTCGTCATTTAAGCCAGGACTAATAACTTTCACACTAATTCTTTTACACCAGGTTTTTGTTGAAGAAATATTATTTGGATTATCCGGATTAACGTAATCAACACTCACATAAGTATTAAAAACCATTTTTTTATTTGTCCCCTCAATAATTAGAGAATCGGTTCTAGGTACTGTTCTATAAACATTAAAATCATCAAAGTCGTTGAAAGTAGTTGGGTCACTGCTAAGTTCGCCCGGGTCAATGCCCAATGCTTCAACGTTAGTTAGTTGGTTAACATTGGTTACAGCTATTGTGTCGGTATTATGGTCAAACGCTTTACCGCTTGCTTGTTCGATAATAGAAGTTGCAAGTGATACACCAAGAATTCCGTAACGATTATCCACCATAACTGTACTGGTGGTTATTAATCCGCGGTTAGTAGAAAGTATAACCATACTTAATAAAAAAATTGCAGCAATTGTTACTAACATTTGCCCGGTGTTCATTTTTTTTTAACCAGATTAGTGTTGGTAAAAAATAGAGAAAATTTAACAGAGTGTCTAATCAAAAATTGTGCAACAAAAAAACTTTGCTTTAAATCAAAATTCACATTCTTTATTTAGCAGTATGTAAAAGTTACTTGTAACACTCTGTAAAATATCCAACATTTCCGGCAGGAACAAAGCAGCACAGAGTTCTGACACTCAAAATTTTTACTTGAAG
>JBFLWC010000024.1:0-14207 GCA_040758415.1 Bacteroidota bacterium
CCCGACCCAAGGGTCGGGGGTATTTAACAGTCTGCTCCGGCATTAAGGATTCGTAGAACTGCTTCAATAATTTCCGGACAGATTCCATCACAGCGTGTATCAAAAACTATTCGCAAATGAGACGAATTTTAATAATATTAATGCATCAAAATTATCTATGTAATCCAATCACATCAAAAGGAGCGCTTTTAATGAAACGAAAATTCATTATGTTTTTTCTTCTCAGCGGATTTGTGTTTGTAAATGCACAAACCAGGAAGATTGATTTTGTGCAATACGATTTGAGTAACGGCATGCACGTAATTCTTTACAAAGACAATTCAACGCCTATCGTTGCTATTACAATGCTGTTTCATGTCGGTTCAAAAAATGAAGAACCTGACCGCACAGGATTTGCACATTTCTTCGAGCATCTGATGTTTGAAGGTTCCAGGTATATGGCACGCGGAGAGTACGATAAACTTTCCCTTAGTGCCGGCGGAACTTTGAACGCAAACACTTCTTTCGACAGAACTTTTTATTATCAAGTGCTGCCGTCAAATCAACTTGAACTTGGTTTGTGGATGGAATCCGAACGCGTTCTTCATCTTAAGATTGACAGCGTTGGCGTTGAAACACAACGCAAAGTTGTTAAAGAAGAAAGGAAGCAGAGCTTAGATAATCGTCCGTACGGTACCCTAATCGAACAATTATTCAAGCATTCGTACAAAAAACATCCTTACAATTGGACCCCGATCGGTTCGGTTCAGTACATAGACAAAGCAACTCTTGATGAGTTTATGAATTTCTACAAACATTATTATGTGCCGCAAAACTTAACTCTTTCTATCGCCGGCGATATTGATATTGACAAGACAAAAGAACTAATTCAAAAATACTTCGGAGATATTCCTAAAGGCACAATGGAAATAAAAAGACCGAACATTGTTGAGCCGCCGCTTGCAGCCGAAGTGCGCGATACTGTTTATGATAATGTGCAGCTTCCGCTTGTTGTTCAAGCGTATAGAATTCCCGCTCAAGGCACGGAAGATTTTTACGCACTTGATATGCTGGGAACTTCTTTGGCGGGCGGTCAAAGCTCCCGTTTATACAAAGAGATCGTTGATAAACAACAGAAAGCAGTTACAATCGCTTCGCTTCCTTTCCCGCTTGAAGACCCCGGATTGTTTATTGTTTATGGGGTTGCAAATGTTGGCGTTAAGGGAAACGACCTGGAAGCCGCGGTGCAATCTGAAATTGATAAAGTGAAAAAAGAGTTAATTGCCGAGAATGAATTTCAAAAACTGCGCAACCAAAAAGAAAATAATTTTGTAACATCAAACAGCACTGTGCTTGGTATTGCAGGCAGTTTAGCTAATTATCACGTTTATTACGGCGATGCGAATCTGATAAACACAGAACTTAACAGATACATGAAAGTTACACGGGAAGATATTAAACGCGTTGCAAACAAATATCTACTGCCCGAAAATAGAGTTGTGCTTTACTATTTACCAAAGGCAGCGAAAAAGTAAGAATTGTCATTCCCGCGTAAAGCGAAGAATCTCAAAGGTGAATGATTAAGAGAGTCTTCTCACAATAATGTTGGAATTAGAATGACAATAAAAAAATTAGAAAACATAAAGGAGTAATTAATATGAAGAATAAAATTTTGTTTTTGTTATTAATACTGTTTGCATCAGCAGTTTCTTTTGCACAGCTTGATAGAAGCAAACGTCCGGCTCCCGGACCGGCGCCGGAGATTAAACTTGGTGATTACGATTCGTTTACATTGAAAAACGGATTAAAAGTTTTTGTGGTTGAAAACAAAAAAATTCCGCGCGTTGCTTTTAATCTGGTTATTGATAACGATCCGGTTCTAGAAGGAAAGAATGCAGGGTATATTGATGCTGCGGGACAATTATTGCGCACCGGTACAAAATCGCGCACAAAAGATAAGCTCGATCAGGAAATTGATTTCATTGGTGCAACTCTCACTACTTCGTCTTCAAACGTCTATGGCGCATCATTAAAAAAACATATTAACAAACTTCTCGATTTGATGAGCGACGTTGTTACTAATCCGAACTTCACACAGCCGGAACTCGATAAAATTATTAAACAAACACTCTCGTCTCTTGCGGCACAAAAAGATGAACCCAATGCAATTGCAGCGCGTGTAAAAGATGTTTTATTTTATAGCAAAGAACATCCGTACGGAGAGCCGACTACGGAAGAAACAGTTAAGTCAATCACGCTTGATATGTGTAAAAATTATTACAACACTTACTTCCGTCCGAACATTTCTTATCTTGCAATTGTAGGCGACATCAATAAAAAAGAAGCGCAAAAGTTGGTTGAAAAATATTTCGGCAAGTGGCAGTCTAAAGATGTTCCTAAGAGCACATACCAAATACCAAAAGCACCAACAGTAAACAAAGTTGCTTTAGTTGACCGCGCAAATTCGGTTCAATCGGTTATTACGGTTGGCTACCCGATCGAATTGAAGAGAAATAGTGAAGACGTAATTAAAGCTACTCTTGTTAATACAATTTTAGGCGGTTCGTTCGGCTCAAGGTTATTTAAGAATTTGAGAGAGACTCACGGCTACACTTATGGCGCTTATTCTTCATTAACACCTGATCAATTTATTGGGGCGTTCAGCGCTTCGGCGTCAGTCAGAAATTCTGTAACGGATAGTGCACTAACCGAAATTATGAACGAACTGAAAAAAATCCGAAATGAAAAAGTACCGGACGACGAACTGCAAATGATAAAGAATTACATGACCGGCAGTTTTGCCCGTTCACTCGAAAATCCCCAGACAGTTGCAAACTTTGCAATTAATATCGAGCGTTACGGACTTTCGAAAGATTACTACAAAAATTATTTAAAGAACCTCAACGCTGCTTCATCTGAAGAACTTCTCGCAACCGCAAAGAAATATATAAAACCGAATAATGCGCATCTGCTTGTTGTAGGAAACGGAGAGGAAATTGCGAAGAATCTTTCCAGATTCAGCTTGAGCGGAAAGATTGATTACTACGATATCTACGGAGAAAAATATGACCCGAACGTAAAGAAAGTTCCTGAAGGTTTAACGGTTGAACAAGTTTTGAATAAATATGTAGAAGCCATTGGTGGAAGAGAGAACATTCAAAAAGTAAAAGATAAAACACAAAAGTTTACCGGTGTGCTTCAAGGAATGAATTTAACCATAACAATCTCGCAAAAGGAGCCGAACAAATTCTATCAAATGTTAGATGCCGGCGTCTTCCAGCAAAAAACCGTTTTTGATGGAACACGGGGGAAAATGAGTGCTATGGGACAGGAGCAGGAACTAAAAGGAGAACAATTGGAACAGCTGAAGCTGCAAAGTTTTCTACACCCTTTTCTAGATTACTCTAAGCATGAAATTAAAGCTGAACTTACCGGCTTAGAAACAATAAATAATAAAGATGCCTACCGCGTAACTTTAAGTACTGCTTCCGGGTACAAAGTTACACAGTATTTTGCAGTTGATTCGGGACTATTAATTAGAACGGTGAGTTTGCTTACAACACCTCAGGGCAGTTTTAATTCAACAATGGATTTTGATGATTATAGAGAAGTACAGGGCGTTAAGTATGCTCACAAACTAACACAAAGTGTTGGACCTCAAACTATTGAACTGACCGGCGCTTCCGTTGAAGTGAACACAAATCTTAGCGATTCTCTGTTTGAGATAAAATAATTTTTAATCCGCCTTCGTCCTGACCCATCGGGACCCCGGCAGACATGTCTACCCGCTCCGCTGCGTCGGAGCGGTCTATTTTTTAATTCAACACCACAAATTCATTAAACATGCCTGCCGGTAGGCAAAAATTAATTTGGGGAGTTGAATTTAAGCAGACTGAAAATGGTAATAAATAAGCTTTTTTGTTTTTATAATCTTGCTTACAGAGTATTCGGCATTTATTGCTTTCAGCTTGAGTAATGATTTATGAGATTAGCCAAAAAGTAATCCTTTTTCTATTTCAAAAAAAATGGGCAGATTCAAACTATATATAGAATACGAAGGCACACGCTACAGCGGCTGGCAAATGCAGCGGAACAGCAGGACGGTTCAAGGCAAACTGTTGGAAGCAGCGGAGAAAATTTTTGAAGGCGGGCAAATTGATATTCAAGGTTCAGGTAGAACTGATGCCGGAGTCCATGCGCTTTGCCAGGTTGCGCATCTTGATGTAAAAACAATGCTTGCACCGGAAATAATCAGGATGAAATTTAATAATGAACTACCCGGCGATATTAACATTATTGAGATAAAAAAAGCAGATCAAAAATTTCACGCCCGGCACAATGCAAAATACAGAAGTTACATTTACCAAATTTCTAAACAACGCACTGCATTCGGCAAACCTTTTGTCTGGTGGATTAAAGATAAACTGAATCTCGAGAAGATAAGCAAAGCATCTAAAGTGTTTATTGGTATGCACGATTTTGTTTCCTTTGCAGACAAGGACGATACGGAAAAATCAACCAAAGTTCTGATTGAAGATGTGCAGATAAAAGAAGAAGGCGATTTAATTTTAGTTCGTATAGTCGGTTCCCATTTTTTATGGAAAATGGTTCGCAGAATGGTTGGTGTGCTTGTTGAAGTTGGACGCGGTAACCTTACAGAAAAAGATTTAAGATACTTTCTTGAACACGAATCTAAAATACCGGCAAAATACACAGCGCCTCCGTCCGGATTATTTCTCGAACAGGTTTTATATGGTAATGAAACATTCACAAATGAATTTAGTGCTTTAATAAATATTGAAAACAGAGCAAGAGCATGAGCATGAGCATGAGCAAGAGCATGAGCAAGAGCAAAAAACCATTCACCGATCACCAATCACCAATAACCAATAACCATACACCATTCACCAAATTCTGGAAGCCATTGTTTGCCGTTGCAGTTTGGGGTTTTTCATTCATTGCAACAAAACACGCACTTGCAGAAATAAAGCCGCTTGTAATAATATTGATACGACAGCTGCTCGGCATTTCATTGCTAACTTTTTTAGCAGTCAAAACAAAAAAGAGTTTTGCAATCAACATACACGATCTCGGATGGATTGTTCTTCTTGCATTAATTGCATCATTTCATTTGTGGATTCAGGTAACGGGACTTCAATACACAACTGCATCGAATACAGGATGGATAATAGGTTTGGCACCGGTTTTTATGACGCTGCTTGGATTTTTTTTCTTTAAGGAAAATATTGGAGCGGTGCAAATTTCCGGAATAGTAATAGCTTTTTTCGGGTTGCTGCTTCTTATTGGCAAAGGAAATTTTTCTTCGATAGATTTTATCTCCAACAAAGGAGATTTTCTAATTCTAGCCAGTTCATTTACCTGGGCAGTTTATTCGCTTGTGGGAAAGAAAATTACTTTGAGCTATTCACCTATGATGACGATTCTTTTTTTATTTGTAATGATGTCAATCTTAGTTGCACCGTTTACCATCAACCAAGCAAACATAGATGCGGTATTTCATCTTTCGCTTCTTTCCTGGATTGCAATTTTGTTTCTCGGAATTTTCTGTTCAGGCATCGCTTACGTTTTGTGGGCGCAGGCGTTGAATGAGATGAGCTCCTCAAAAGTCGGTGCGTTTCTTTATCTTGAACCGTTTGTAACTTTTTTCTCTGCGTGGCTTCTTTTGAACGAACATATTACTGCTCTAACTTTACTGAGTGGATTGATTATTATAGGCGGAGTTGTTTTGGTAAATAGAAAATAACGTGAAAGGTGAGACGTGAAATGTGAAAAGTTGAAACGAAACTTAAAGGATAAAAAATGATAAACTATTTGCGTGTTGTTTTCGTCTTTATAATTGTTTCTCTTTTTATTCAAAGCTGCAGAGGAAAAATAGTGAAAGAAAAAGCCGACCTTGTTTTGATAAATGGCATTGTTGCAACGGTTGAAGAATCGAATCCTGCAGCGGAAGCAATTGCAGTAAAAGAGGGGAAAATATTTGCAATAGGTTCAACAAACGAAATCAAAAATTACATTGGTGAGTCTACACAGATAATTGATTTGAAAGGAAAGTTTATAATGCCGGGCTTCATTGAAAGTCACGCACACTTTCTCGGTCTTGGCAATTCAAGACAAATTCTAGATTTACGTAATGCAAAAAATTGGGATGAAGTAATTGAGATAGTTGCAGAAGCTGCAGAAAAGGCACAGCCTGGCGAGTGGATAATCGGAAGGGGCTGGCATCAAGAAAAATTTAGTCCGGAACCGAATCCAAATGTAAATGGTTACCCGATTCATAATGAGTTGAGCAAAGCATCTCCGGAAAATCCTGTTATTCTTTTTCATGCAAGCGGACACGCAATCTTTGCAAACGCAAAAGCAATGAAGAATGCAGGCATCAATAGGAATACTGCTAATCCAACAGGTGGAACAATAGTGCGCGATTCGTCGGGTAATCCAATCGGCGTTTTTGAAGAAAACGCAGAACAACTTGTCAAAAAATATTATGATGAATATCTTGCCAAACGAACGCCAGGACAGATACGCGCCGATTTTATCAAACAAATTCAACTCGCTTCGGAAGAGTGTTTGAAAAATGGTGTTACATCATTTCACGATGCTGGAGAAACTTTTGAGATAATTGATTTGATGAAAGAGCTTGCCGATTCAAACAAAATTCCTATACGGCTGAACGCGATGATCGGTGAATCACTATCTAATATTAAAAAAAAATTATTGGAAAACTCCGTATCAGGCAAGCCGACAAAAAATTATTTTTTGATTGGTTACGGCAAAAATTTTCTAACTGTTCGATCAATAAAACAATACATTGATGGTGCGCTCGGTTCGCGCGGTGCATGGATGTTGGAGCCATATAACGATTTACCAAATCACTACGGCTCTAATGTAACTTCCATAGATGAGTTAAAAGAAACTTCTCTGCTGGCATTAAAGAATGGATTTCAGATGAACATTCATGCAATCGGAGATAGAGGCAACAGAGAAGTTCTAAATCTTTACGAAAGTATTTTCAAAAAACATCCGGGCGAATGGGAATCCTCCGAAGGAGTCCATTCGGACATCCCCACGGGAAAAAATTTACGCTGGCGAATAGAACACGCGCAGCATATATCGGCGCAAGATATTCCACGCTTCGCAGAACTTGGCGTTATTGCTGCAATGCAGGGAGTTCATAGCACTTCGGATGCCGCTTTTGTTACGGAAAGATTAGGAGACAAGCGCGCCGAAGAAGGTGCTTACGCCTGGAAAAAATTGATTAAAAGCGGCACAACAATCTGCAACGGCACAGATGCACCGGTTGAAGATATTGATCCAATAAAATCTTTTTACTCCTCGGTTACAAGAAAACTTCCGGATGGTTCAGAATTTTATCCACTGCAAAAAATGAGTCGTCTCGAAGCATTGAAGTCTTACACAATTAACGGTGCTTATGCTTCGTTTGAAGAAAAAATAAAAGGATCAATTAAAGTTGGTAAGCTTGCAGATTTAGTTGTGCTTTCCAATGATTTGTTGAATTGCAGCGATGATGATATTTTGAAAACGAGAGTGCTATATACAATTGTTGGCGGAAAAGTTTTGTATAAAGCCAATTAATGTTAGGGAAGTTAAAAGTACAGGTACGAAATACGAGGTACGAAATTAGTTTGTCATCGGTCATTTATCATTCGTACTTCGTTTTTCGTACTTCGTCTTTCGTACTTCGTATTTCGTACCTCGTGTTAGTAAATGTTTATATCTAATTGTGTTGTAAACGTGCTTGGAGCATTATTATTGTAAATGTTTCGTGCAAAAATAACACTTACATTTTTAGAAAATGACCAGGCAAATCCAAAGCTAAAAGTTCCCATAATATTTTTACCTCCCTGGTAATCAACGGCAAGCCAAAGATTTTCATTTATTTCAGACAATTGTTTGTCCCAAGAAAATAATATTCCAGAATTATCGGGATTACCGTTTGGATCTAAAAGCAGATTTTTATTGCCTGTATAGTATCCAAAAGATAAACGTCCTACAACCGGAAGGGATTTAGCAATTAGCCCGTACAATACATTAATATCATTTACATTTTTTTTCAAACCAAAAGAGTGTACACCAACAGCTACTGCTGGAAACCATTCAGCAATTATATCTTCAGGAACACCAATTTTAGCATTGAACAACCATGGTGAATTATACGGTTCTAAAATATCTATACCTACTTCTGCCTGGACAGCTGAAAAAGGTAGAACCCCAACAGTAAGACCAACATTTGTCGGTGCCGCATAACCGCCTTCACCAATTCCCTTTTTAAATAGTGTAAAATAGTTATCTATACCAAGATGGAATGTTTTATAAGATTGAATATCAACTGATGGTATCCAAATTATTGTTGATGGAGTAGCTGTGGCTCGAGTAATACCAAAAAGTAATATTATACTAAAGACAACTATTTTTTCTTTCAGTGATTTCATGACATTCTCCTTTTTTGATAATTTATAAATTTATCTTTGTTTATAAAGTTAATCATCGGCAGATGGTGTTTATTGAAGTTGATTAAGGGCGCGTGCTGAATTCAGCACCGTGAAATCCGTCGTTATCGTATCCTTTAACACCCATTTCCGGCATATCCAAGCCGGCAATTTCATCTTTTGTGATAACACGTATTCCAAAAAATTTATGCTGCAGTTTGAAAAACAGATACATAACAGAGAAGACAAAAACTATGCAGGTAACCGAACCGATTAATTGAGCAACCAACTGGCTGGCATCGCCGTAGAACAATCCCTTAACCGTTCCTGGAACACCATTCCATCCATCGCCGTATGTGCCATCTGCAAAAAGTCCCAGCGCAATAATTCCCCATAATCCATTAACACCGTGAACAGCAATAGCACCTACAGGGTCGTCAATTTTTAATTTCTGATCAATATAGAATGCGGCAATGATAACCAACAAGCCGGCAACAGCACCGATGAAAAATGAAGCAATAGAGTTAACAAACGCACAAGGAGCTGTAATTGCAACAAGACCTGCAAGCATTCCGTTTGCCATCATAGTAGGATCAGGTTTTTTATATTTCCACATCATATAAAATGTAGCCATTAAAGCTCCAGCACCAGAAGCGATCATTGTATTGGTAGCAATTACACCAATTCTTAAGTCATTGCCGGCTAATGTTGAGCCAGCGTTAAACCCGAACCATCCAAAAGCAAGAACGAATGTTCCAATCAGCGCCATTGGAATGTTGTGGCCCGGGATTGCTGTTGAGGTTCCTTTCTTATCATACTTTCCAATTCTTGGACCGAGAACTATTGCACCGGCAAGAGCAGCAACGCCGCCAACCATGTGTACGACTGAAGAACCAGCAAAATCAACATGCCCGTGCCCCAAGCCGAAGTTAGCGCCAAGAGCAGCCAGCCATCCGCCACCCCAAACCCAGTTACCGAAAATCGGGTAAACAATCATCGAAATAAAAAATGCGTATGGTATGAATGCAGTGAATTTCCATCGTTCTGCCATTGCACCGGTTGGAATTGTTGCGGTTGTATCCATGAACACCATCTGAAACAAAAATAAAGTGAACACGCCGACATCATAAACCGAATTATTTAAAAAGAATCCGCTTGCACCGAACAAACCAAAAGTTTTTCCGAAAAGAGTAATCGAAATTTCATTTGTTAATCCGGGTGTTCCGCCAAGAGCACCAAGCGAGCCAACACCGCCGAACATCAAAGCAAAACCGGATATCCAAAATCCAATCATGCCAATAGGGTAAACAAGAAGGTTCATTCCTACAGTATGTGCAACATTTTTAGCGCGTGTAAAACCGGTTTCTACCATTGCAAATCCCGCTTGCATAAACATCACAAGAAAAGCTGCAATTAGAGTCCACATAATATTTGTTGCAATTTTGTTATGACCTACTGTTTCGGCAACTTCGTTCAATGTAGGTTCACCCGGCTTATTTGCCGGTATATCTTTTATTGTTCCTGTCTTTGTCCCGGATGGATCTACATCTGCCTGCGCGTAAGAATTTGTTGGAACAATCGAAATCAGCAGAATTAGAAAGACTACAGTTATTGTTAAGCAATTATATATTTTCATTTTTTTCTCCGATTTATTTTTAAAAATTAAAAAGAGGAGGTTGTTGCGCGTGATTTAAATTGCACTTTCACCCGATTCTTCGGTTCTTATTCTGATGGTTTCTTCTACGTTTAGGACAAATATTTTTCCATCACCAATCTCGCCCGTTCTAGAATTGCTAATTATTATTGAAATGGCTCTTTCCAAATTTTCAGCAGTGCATACCAATTCAATTTTTAGTTTCGGAACGAACTCGATGTTGTACTCCGAGCCGCGGTAAATTTCCTTGTGCCCTTTTTGCCTTCCGTAACCACGTACTTCGGTAACGGTTAAACCGGCAAAGCCTGCTTCTAATAAGGCGCTGTGTACTTCATCCAATTTATATGGCCGGATGATTGCCTCTATTTTTTTCATATTATACCTCGCTTTGTTTGGATATATTAAGTCGTAGCAGCAACATTATATTAATTAATTAGGTGTTCTGTAACAATTATATTAATTATTTAGGCAATTGTCAAGTCCTGGCGAATATATTTTTTACGTTCGTTTTGCCTTTTTCTTTTGCTGAACTTCTACAACCTTTCTTTGTGTTCCGCCTTAGGTAGAACACGATTTATTATTTTGGAATTAGGTTATGTTCTTTTTTCTTTTCTTGCGTAACATGACCTATGTAAGTGGAATTACAGAGTTGGTCTTTTTATTTTTAATTGTGCGCAGAAATTTTACACTCAAAACAGAAGACTTTCCGCACTACAATTTTTGTGACGGGATCAAATTCAAAGAGGAAGTTATGAAGAAGCAATTATTGGTTTTGTCAATCTTTATTCTTTTTGCCGAAATATTAAATGCGCAGGTTGATCTGCCGCGCTTGAGTCCAAAAGCATCTGTCTCTCAAACCATTGGTTACACTGTAGTTACAATTGATTATTGTCGTCCAGCAGTTAAAAATAGAAAAATCTGGGGCGCTCTTGTTCCGTATGAAAAAGTATGGCGCACCGGTGCTAATGAAGCGACAACTATTCAATTTACAACGGACGTTATTGTTGAAGGGAACAAAGTTCCTGCGGGAAGATATGCTCTCTTCACAATTCCAAAAGAAAACGAATGGATAATAATACTTAATAAAAATGATGCTCAATGGGGCGCATTCAATTATAAAGAGGAAGAAGATTTGCTTCGTTTCAAAGTGAAACCGGCAAAAGGGAATTTTACAGAAAGACTTCTGTTTTCTTTTTCTGATGTTACGGATGCGTCTGCAGATGTCTTTATTAATTGGGAGAATCTTCAAATCTCTTTTAGAATAGAAATTGATCTGATTAATCAAGTTCACACGAAGATAAAAGAAGCGCTGGCTGTAAACCCGGGCAATGCTAAAGTATTTTATACAAGCGCAGAATATGCTGCCGATCATGAATTTTTATTAGACGAAGCCCTGCGGTGGGTGGATAAGGCAATTTCTTTAGAACCGAATTTTTATGCCTACTACGTGAAGGCAAAAGTACTTTTCAAGCAGAAAAAATTTGTAGAGGCACTTAGAGCAATGGATAAGTGCCGCGAAACAGGCAGAAACGACAAAGATTATGAATCAAATGCTGCATTAATTGATTTGTTGGAAAAACAGATAAAAGAAAAGATGAAATGATGCTGGATGCAAGATACTGGATGCAAGATACTGGATGCTCTATAAATCAGATACAAATTTAGAACCTGTCTGCCAATAGAGCGTGTTGCATAACTTTTGTTTTTGTTCCTCTGTGAACTTTGCGCCTGCCTGCCCTGTCTACCCGCTCCGATCCCGCCTTGTCGGGAGAGACGAGGCGAGCCGGACAGACAGGCTTCATAACAAACTGCTTTAGAGCACTCGTTTCAGTAAAATTTTTTTTCTGTTTTTTCAATTCATCAAGTAGAAAACAATTTTTCTCAACAATTCATCATCGTTAAAAAATAATAGGAGAGATACTCATGCTTACACAAGAACAATGGGAATCCATGCCTTCGGCAAAAATTCAGTTACGTAAAGACCTGCCTCGACTTGCGCTCGCCTTAATTCGACCATTTGGATCTGTTTTCAAAAAAATATTGGTCATGTGTGAGTTTGGCATAGCCATTCCTTTGGAAGGAGTCCATACAAAAGTCCATACATTCAGTGGTAAAATCAGCGTGACAGTTCAAACTTCCAGAAACAAAAAAGCCCGTCCCGATAGGTCGGGACGAGCTTTCTTAGAGCTGGCGGGCGGACTTGAACCGTCGACCTGCTGATTACAAGTCAGCTGCTCTACCAACTGAGCTACGCCAGCATCAAAAATTTCTTCTTAGTATTTCTACTACCGTCAACCTTCCCGATAAAATCGGGATGCTCTACCTCCGCCAAAGGCGGATCAGCCTCCGGCTGAAACTGAGCGGAGTTTATCCCGCTTCGGTGCGGGACCAGCATCAAAAATTTCTTCTTAGTATTTCTACTACCGTCAAACTTCCCGATAAAATCGGGATGCTCTACTCCGCCAAAGGCAGATCAGCCTCCGGCTGAAACTGAGCGGAGTTTACCCCGCTTCGGTGCGGGACCAGCATCAAAAATTTCTTCTTAGTATTTCTACTACCGTCAAACTTCCCGATAAAATCGGGATGCTCTGCCTCCGCCAAAGGCGGATCAGCCTCCGGCTGAAACTGAGCGGAGTTTATCCCGCTTCGGAGGGGGACCAGCATTCATAAATTTGAGGCACAAATCTAATATAAAATCGCTTATGCCGCAATAAAGAGGCGGTTGTTTAGTTGTTACAAATTTTGCTTTTTTTATAGAAATCTAACCCATCTAAATAAAACAAAAACTAATCCGGGCATCCAAAAATATTTTTTAGCTTATTATCAAGCGCTTGCGAGGGTTGATAGTTGTGTCTCTAAATCCAGGCATTCAGCTGCTCATCAGATTTGTTATAAAACGGATATTTCTTGAGTTGGAGTTACTCAAAATGATTTTTCCTACTGCTGTTAAAGGAACTGATAAAAACATTCCAACAATTCCCCAGAGGTAACCCCATAACAACAAAGAGAAAAGTATAACTAACGGATTTAATCCAAGACGGTTGCCAAAAATTTTCGGCTCTAAAATATTACCAACAATATTTTGTACAGCTATCAAAACTACCGCTACTAAAAACGCATAACCAAACGATTCGTACTGAACGAGAGTCATCAACACGGGCATAATAACTGCAAAGACAGAACCAATGTTTGGGATGAAATTAAGCAGAACAGCAAATGTTGCCCAAATGATGAAAAACTCAACGCCGAACAGCCACAGAATAAATCCCATTATTAAACCCATCGAGAGACTAATCAAAAATTTTGTAACGATATACTTTTGAACCTGCTCGGTTATCTCCTTAAATGTTTTGCGAAGTTTTAGTTCGCGTTGAATGGTGAGTGTTTCCAGCATTTCATCGTCTGTAGATTTATCATACCCTTTTACTTGTTTCAATTCTTTCTTCATCTGCTTGAGAGAAGATTTTATCTCTTTCTCAACGTAACGCATCCTGATGGCTTCAAAAATTTTATTATGACCTGTGTTAATAAAAATGAAAAAGAAAAGAATCAGAAATGCTGAAGCTACTAACGACATCGTCGAAGAAAAAATCCCGCTTGCTAAAACGCCTATATCAATTGATTGTAGAATTTCAGAAATATCAAAATGTGTAAACAGACGATTCTTTAATCCGAGTGATATGGAAGTTGAGCTTATAATGTTATTAAGTTTTTCTTCATAATAAGGAAGCTGAGCACCGAATGATATGAATGAATCTACAATAATTTTTGATATCCCATAGAACAATAAAACGGTTAAGAGCAAGTTTATGAGGATGATAAACGAGAGCGGAATTTTTTTTGATTCGAGAAAATTGTTTAATGGTTCAAAAAAGAAAAAAAGAAAGTAAGCAACAATCAGCGGAATAAAAATATGCTGCAGTTCTTTTAATACAAAGCCAATTACAAACAGCCCTATAACACTTACAAAAAATTTTACGACAGGATCGCCCAATGCTTTTTTCATATATCTAATCCGCAAGCCGGCGGACAATTTTTTTTCGCCAATAAAATACAAAAAAACAATTTATATAACGCTTTATTTTAATTAAATTCACACCGGGCTA
>JBFLWC010000025.1:0-2482 GCA_040758415.1 Bacteroidota bacterium
GTGATTAATTTCGCCGTGAACAAAGAGGGACAACTTTTGCGCATCAAATTCTATTATATATTTCTAATTGTTACATACGGCTTAGTATCAAATAATATTTCTGCACAGAAATCCGAAATTAAAAGGGAGTATTATCAGAACAACAAACTGAAATCGGAAGGAACCTACATTGATGGGGTTAGAGAAGGACTCTACAAAGAATTTTATGAGAGCGGCAAAATCTGGAAGGAGTGGAATTTCAAAAACGGAAAAGAAGAAGGATTTTCGATCTGGTATTTTGAAAACGGCAAAAAAAGTATGGAGTGGAATTACCGAAACGGAAAACTTGAAGGCACTTCAAAATGGTTTTATGAAACCGGCGAACTTTGGGCCGAACCTAATTATCGTAATGATATTCAAGAAGGATTCAGCAAAACATATTATAAGAGCGGGGCGTTAATGGCAATATGGAATTATCAAAACGGCAAACTTAATGGAGTATCAAAAATATTTTTTGAAAACGGTAAGATAGAAGTGGAGCGGAATTACATAAACGATAAACTAGAAGGCATCAGCATAGTATATTATGATTTCGGAACTGTCGCTCTAGAAGCAAATTATAAAAATGATCGTCTTGACGGTACATCCTACTTTTATTATCCCGATGGAAAAATAAAAGTGATTGATACTTATGAAGATGGACAAATAATAAAACGCGAGCGATACGATTACGGAAGTAAAGTAGGAAAGGTTGAAGAAAGTTTTGATGAATATTACGAAGATGGAACTTTGAAAAGACATGTCAATTTTCGTGAAGGCAAATTAGATGGATTGATAAAGGAATATTACGAGAGCGGGTCTATCAAATCTGAATTGAATTATAAAAAAGGAATCCTTACAGGCGAAAACAAATTTTATTACGACGGCGGAACACTTTCCGAAATATCTAATTTTACTAACGGGAAAAAAAACGGTCTGTCAACAAGGTTTAACAACGACGGTACCAAGATAGCAGAGGAAAATTACGTAGACGGCGTTAGAGACGGCAGCGCTAAAACTTTTTATTCCACAGGTGAACTTGAATCCGAAAAAATATTCCGCAGCGATAAACTTGAAGGCACGGTAAAAATTTATTTTAAAAAAGGTTTGCTTGCTGCAGAAGAAGATTACCGCGACGGTCTGAAAAATGGAACTGCGAAATATTATTACCAGAACGGAAACATCTCGGATTTTTTTATTTACAAAAATAATTTGCTCAACGGAAAATATTATTCGTATGATGAAAGCGGAAAAGTTATCAGAGAAAATGAATACAAAGATGGTGAGTTAGTAAAATGATAAATTATAAATGATAAATGACAAGTATTCTGCATTCTACACTCTTCTTTAGTATCCAGTATCGAGTATCCAGTATCGAGTATCCAGCATCAAGTATCCAGCATCAAGTATCCAGAACAAATATGCTATACAATCTTCCTTATCACAAACAAATCCATAAATCCGCTTCCAAAGGCAAGGGAAGGTGTATAAGTCCCGGGATGAAGAGAATTTTTCAAAACTCTTTCCGCACACTCTGATGCGCCGATAGCTGTTAAATTATATCCTTCCATAAATTGATATACTTCTTCGATCATATCGCCTTTTGCATTTTCAACGCATCCCCACACATAAGTGCCGGTTGAATCGCGCTCCATCTTTGTAGGTCCGGTAAAATTTTTCTTGATGTAGTTAGATGCAAAATTTTTAACTGTCGGTATTGTAAAAATTTTTAAGACAAATCTTAACAGCGCTCTAAACTGAACAAAGAGTTGAGGCAGACCAAGGTATACCTCAACGTTTGGAATTCCTGTAGAATAAAAAGAAGTATAAACATCACCCCAAGGAATTGACACACCTCTGAACAAAAAGTTTTTAGTATTCACTTTGATTGTAAACTCGCCAATATCCGATTCAAGCAACACCCCATTTCGTCTAATTATACCAACACCAGCAAGAGATTCAAGAGTAGTTAACAATGTGCCGCGCGAAATTTTTCCGCGCTTGTTTAGAAAACCAAGTTTAAGATGAACCGCATCAGGCATAAGTTCGCTCAAATGTTTTGCCAGGCAATCAGTTGGAATAACATCAAAGCCAGCACCAGGTAAAATTACAATACCGCTCTTCTTCGCTGCTTCGTTCTGCCTAAATGCGAGGTGCAGAGCGGGAATCTCACCGGTGATATCTATGTAATTTGTTTTTGAGCTGAGGCATCCATCTATCAAATCTTTTGCGGTGTATTTGAAAGGACCTGCACAATTCAGAACCGTATGAACTCCTTCAAGTGCTGCAATAATTTTTTCATCGTCTTCAATATCAAACACTTTGTAATCATAATCGTATTTTTCTGCAAGTTGTTTTACTAATGATTCATTTCTTCCGGCAAGGACCGGTTTGATTCCACGCCCGATTAGCTCATCTATAATAAGTTGTGCAGAGTAACCATTAGCACCGTATACCATTAGCT
>JBFLWC010000026.1:0-4329 GCA_040758415.1 Bacteroidota bacterium
GTCATGGGAATTAGCTAATGAACCGCGCCCCGGCAGAGGTGAAGAGAGTATTCCTTATATAGAATATTTTTACAACTGGATTAATGAAACAGCAAAATATATCCACTCTATTGACTTCAACCATTTAGTAACAACCGGAAGTGAAGGGCTTGCCGGCAGTTTGCAGAATGAAGAAATTTTTTTGAAGGAACATCAAAGCGAATTTATTGATTACGCAACATTTCATCTTTGGGCAAAAAATTGGGGTTGGTTCGATGCAAAACGAATTGATGAAACTTATCCGCCTACAGAAAAAAACGCCGTTGAATATTTCAACAGGCATATGATACTAATGCGCCGGCTAAACAAACCAATTACCCTTGAAGAATTTGGAATGTCTCGCGATAATGAAAAATGCCAACCCGGTACTCCAACTACCGCACGTGATAAATACTTAAAAAAAATTTTTGCAATTGTCTACGATAGCGCTTCTGCTGGTGCGCCAATTGCGGGAACTAATTTTTGGAGTTGGGGCGGAGTTGGACGTGGAAAAAATGAAGATGACCTTTGGCGAAAAGGCGATCAATTTGTAGGTGACCCGCCGCAAGAACCGCAAGGGTTCAATTCAATATTTGATACCGACTTTTCTACTCTATCAATCATCAGCGAACACGCAAATAAAATGATAAAGTTGAGAGAAAAGGAATTCATTATGAAAAAGAGAGAAATTACTATGAGAGATTTTTGAAGAATCCGTAATTATTATGCTACAAATGCGGTATGCTAGACGCAAGATGCTAGACCCCGACAAGTATCGGGGCAGGCGTGAGAAGTAAGAAGTTAGTTTGTAATTAGTCATTTTAATTCATACCTCGTACTTCGTACTTTTTTTTATGAATGCAATAAAAAACTATTTAGTTATTTCAATTGTTGTGGTGATAACGGGATGTGTGCCGGAATTTAATAGTATTGAATTCCAGAGAGAGCTAAATGTTAAGTTGGTTGATACAAGTGCCAGTAAAGAAACCGTTTTACTTTTTCATAATTTGAAGAAACTCTCGGAAGAGAAAATAATTTTTGGGCACCAGGACGCAACAGCTTATGGAGTTGGGTGGAGCGGTGATTCAAACCGTTCGGATATTAAGGATGTTATAAACTCATATCCCGGATTATATGGATGGGATTTTAGTTTTTTGAACCGGCAAAAAAATGTAGACACGCAAAAATATTTTATGGCAGCTTTAGTTAAAGAATCTTTTGCCAGAGGCGGAGTAAATACTTTTAGTTGGCATTATAATAATCCTGCAACAGATTCATCGTTTTATGATACCACTATAGTGGTAAACAAAATTTTGCCGGGCGGCGGTTATTATCTTAAATATCTCTCCGCTCTTGATACTATTGCCGGATATTCAAAAACCTTAGTTGACTCTGAAGGAAATTTAATCCCGATAATTTTTAGACCCTATCACGAGTTTGATGGAAACTGGTTCTGGTGGGGAAAACCTTTTTGTTCTAAAGATGAATTTATTGAACTGTGGAAAACCACTGTAGATTATTTAAAGAATAAAAAGAGAGTCAAAAATTTTATCTATGCGTTTTCGTCCGATAGAAAATTTAAAACAGAAAAAGAGTTTTTGGAAAGGTATCCTGGAGACGAATATGTTGATATTTTAGGAATGGACAACTATTATGATTTTACACCAGACGGCAACGGCTTAGAATGGGTGAAAAAGAAGCTCAAAATAATTTCGGATGTAGCACTTAAAAAAAATAAAATTGCCGCATTCACAGAAACCGGTTTGGATACTATTCCGGATCCGCTCTGGTGGACCGACAAATTATTCAAAGTAGTTGACGATGACAGTATTAAAATTGCCTACATAATGGTTTGGAGGAATGCAAACGGAGAACATCATTTTGCGCCTTATAAAGGACACGCAAGCGCTGAAGATTTTGTGAAGTTCGGGTTGCATCCTAAAATTCTTTTTGAAAATCAGCTGCCAGATTTATACACTAAACCGTTGAACGATGACACAATTCGCTCGATTGATAAAAGAAAGAAAATCGAATTAATAAAAATTCTCGGTTCAGTTTTATGGCTGCAATAAGGAACAAAACGTAAGACGATAGATGTGATAGACGCGATATATGAGAAATAAGAAGTTAGTTTGTCATTTGTAATCTATCATTCATTTATAATTTATCATTCGAACTTTGTTTTCATACTGAAGTCTCTCTATACTTTATCTACCTTTGGTCATAAGTTCCCTTATTAATTTTATAAACAATTATTATTATGATAAAGAACTGCTTTACTAAACTTCACTTTTAAAGACTTTATTCCCGCATGAAATGAGAGAGCTTGGCTGGCATTATTTATGGTTTTCATACATCAATAAAATCATTTTTAAGATTAATCTGCAGACGGTCTATGCAAATACACATAATTGATGCGGGAATTATTGTTGCCTACATCGGTGTAGTTCTTTTGTTGGGAATATTAGTATCGAAGAGATCAATTAAAGATATTGATTCATACTTCCTCGGAGGGAATGCTCTGCCGTGGTGGATTCTTGGTGTTTCAAATGCGTCCGGAATGTTTGATATTACAGGAACTATGTGGTTAGTTTATCTTCTCTTTGTCTATGGATTAAAAAGTGTGTGGATTCCATGGCTTTGGCCAATCTTCAATCAAGTTTTTTTGATGATCTTTCTTTCAATCTGGCTGCGCCGTTCTAATGTGATGACAGGAGCACAATGGATACAATCACGTTTCGGAAATGGTAAAGGCGCATTGCTTTCTCATATAAGCGTTGTAGCGTTTGCTCTTATCAGTGTTGTTGGATTTATTGCTTATGATTTCAAAGGGATAGGAAAGTTTGCAAAAATATTTTTGCCGTGGGATTTATCACCCGATATGTATGCAGTAATACTTATGAGTATAACAGCTGTTTATGCAATCAAAGGAGGAATGTTCAGCGTAGTTATAACCGAAGTTCTACAATTCTTAGTAATGACAACCGCATCAATTGCTGTTGGAATTATTGCAATGAATGCCGTTTCTACAGAAGCGTTGAATGCAGTAATTCCTAACGGCTGGAAAGATCTTTTCTTTGGGTGGAATCTAAATCTTAATTGGACAGGCATTATTGATTCAGTAAACTCAAAAATATTGAAAGATGGTTATGAATTATTTACAATATTTTTTATGATGATGTTGTTCAAAGGATTATTAGTTAGTGCCGCCGGTCCTGCACCTAACTACGATATGCAAAGAGTTCTTGCAACACGCAATCCGAAAGAAGCTGCAAAGATGAGCTGGTTTGTTTCGATTGTTCTTTTCTTCCCACGTTATATGATGATTACCGGATTAACAGTTCTTGCTCTTGTTTTTTTTACTCCACAACTAAAAGCGATGGGTGCTAACCTCGACTTCGAAATGGTACTTCCTTACGCTTTAAAGAATTTAATTCCGGTTGGCTGGGCTGGATTATTACTCGCCGGATTACTTGCCGCATTTATGTCTACTTATGCCGCAACAATTAATGCGGCACCGGCTTACGTAGTAAATGATATTTATAAAAAATTCATCAATCCTAATGCTCATCCTAAAAAGTATGTGCATATAAGTTACCTAATTTCAATTGTATTTGTTCTTTTAGGATTTGCATTCGGATTAATTGTAGAATCTGTCAATCAGGTTACACTTTGGATTGTTAATGCCTTATACGGAGGATACACTGCAGCAAATGTTTTAAAATGGTATTGGTGGCGACTTAACGGTTACGGTTATTTTTGGGGAATGGTATCAGGCATTGCGACTTCATTATTCTTCCCGATCTTTATTCCATCAATCGCGCCGCTTTATGCTTTCCCTTTTATTCTTATCATCTCAATCATAGGATCGATCATAGGGAGTTACTTAACTGAACCCGAACCGGATGAAGTGTTAATGAAATTCTACATACAGGTTCGTCCCTGGGGGTTTTGGAACCCGATTTTGAAAAAAGTAAAATTAGTTTATCCAGAATTTCATCCGAATAAAGATTTTAAACGCGATATGTTCAATGTTGCTGTTGGAATTATCTGGCAGACATCTTTAGTTGCACTTCCTATTTATCTCGTAATACACGAAACAAAATATTTGATATTGATAATTGTTGTGTTAGTTGCTGCATCATTAATACTCAAGTTTAATTGGTGGAATAAACTTGAAGCCACTTGTGGTGAAACAAGAGAAAGGGAAATTGTAGCACTTTCGGCAAATCGAGCGGCTTCAGCAGGAGATAACAAATGACTAAAACTCAATTCAACTTGAAAGTGAAAAAACTTTTTGAAGAACACAAA
>JBFLWC010000027.1:0-2827 GCA_040758415.1 Bacteroidota bacterium
CCGGCTTTTAATCTCTTTATGCAATAACGATAAAAAATATTTTGATGAAAGTATGATTCTGTTTGTTGTGAATAACTTGAAGAGTTCAAGCGAAGAGGCAAAATCCGATAATCAAAAAAGTATAAAGTTGCTTAGAGAAATTGTTCTTAAAAAATCGGGCAATGAGTTCATTAATAAAATTTGTTCCACCGGCTTAAACGTCGGCTTGATAGATGCTTCTGGTGAAGGATTTGAACTGCCGGAAAAGAACGGCGGCGTTGGTCTTGCGCGTAAAATTGGGATGGACCTCGCTCTCGCACAATTTGATTACACTGCAGGCGCAAAGAAAATTTTAATTTGTTTGGATGCAGACTGCACTGTAGAAAATAATTATCTCACTTCAATTGTAGATACATTCTCCAAAGGAGTCCTTTCGGACAACCAGCACAACATCCACGCGGCTTATGTGCAGTACGAACACCCTCTTCCAGAAAACGAAAAGGAAAAACTTGCAATAATTTGCTACGAACTATTTCTTCGTTATTATCTGCTCGGCTTGAAATATGCTAACTCACCATTCGCGTTTCAAACTATCGGTTCAACTATGGTTTGCGATTACGAAAGTTATATCAAGATAGGAGGAATGAACAAAAAGAAAGCAGCAGAAGATTTTTATTTTATGGAGAAGCTGGCAAAGATTACCAGAATTGAAAGAATTAATTCAACAAAGGTTTATCCGGCAAGCCGCGCTTCATGGCGTGTTCCATTTGGAACCGGTCAGCGCGTTAATAGATTTAGCGCCGGTTCCCACTATGAATACGTTCTGTATAATCCGGAATCATTTGATGTATTGAAGAAATGGCTGGCTATTTTTAATTCAGAAAATATTTTGAATACCGAAAAATATTTGAACGAAGCAAAATCAATTCATCCATCTCTGAATGAATTTCTTATTCGAAATTCTTTTGAAGAAAGCTGGGAAAAAATTCTTCGCAGTTCAAAATCAACTGAACAGATAGAAAAACAAAAACTTATCTGGTTTGATGGTTTCCGCACACTAAAGCTGATACATTTTCTTCGCGATAATGGACTTCCATTAATTAATATGTTCGAAGCATTGGATAGAATGCTCGAACATTTTTCTATCAGTCCGTTCAGACAAAATAAAGAACCCATTCCATCGCTGGAGATTCAGATAAAATACTTGCAAACAATGCGGAAGCTCACTTAGCATTTCCTGGTAGTTAAAAAATCACAAAAAGAAATTCATCTTAAACTTGAGTATATTTTCCCCGCATTTTTTTCCTGATTGTGTAGAGATTTCATTCCAACCAGTAGTGATTTCGTCCTGCACAAGCGGCACTCAACAAGAGGATATATGCAGCTTTACGAAAAATTAAAATCAATAAAAGAAAAATACGATAAGATAAACGAACAGCTTTCCGATCCGGACATCAATTCAGATCAGCAGAAGCGTATTGCATTAAGCAAAGAGCGCAGCGAATTAATGCCGTTAGTTAACGCATATAACGAATACAACTACATAGCAAAAAATATTGAAGGCAATCAAGAGATTATTGACCTTGGTGAAGATAAAGAATTGATTGAACTTGCCGAGAACGAACTCAAAGAGTTAAAAGAAAAACTTACTGAGATGGAGGATAAGATAAAGATTCTTCTAGTTCCAAAGGACCCGGACGATGATAAAGATGTTATTATGGAGATACGCGCCGGTACCGGCGGAGATGAAGCAGGATTATTTGCAGCGGATCTTTATAGAATGTACTCTCGCTATGCAGAAATACGCGGATGGAAAAAAGAAGTAATTGATTTAAGCGATACAGGAATTGGTGGAATAAAAGAAATTATTTTTAGTCTAATCGGTACTGGCGTTTATGCGGATTTAAAATTTGAAAGCGGGGTTCACAGGGTACAGCGCGTTCCGGCAACCGAGGGAAGCGGAAGAGTTCACACTTCTGCTGCATCTGTTGTTGTTATGCCGGAAGTTGAAGATGTTGAAGTAGATATTGATCCGAACGATTTACGAATTGATGTTTATAGAAGCGGCGGCGCCGGCGGACAAAATGTAAACAAAGTTGAAACTGCTATTCGCATCACACACATTCCAACCGGTCTTGTTGTACAATGTCAGGACGAGCGTTCTCAGCTGAAAAACCGGCAGAAAGCCATGAAAGTTTTAAAAGCACGGTTGTATGATATGAAACTTCAAGAACAGAACAGCGAAATTGCTGCAACGCGTAAATTAATGATTAAACGCGGCGATAGAAGCGACAAAATTAGAACATACAACTTTCCTCAAAACAGAATTACTGATCATCGAATCGGTCTAACGCTTTATAATCTTTCGGAAATCATCGAAGGCAAATTAAACGAGCTGATTGAAAAACTTAAACTTGCCGATAGAGCAGAAAGACTTCAGAATTAGCCATTAGCTTTCAGCTGTTAGCTCTAAGCTCTTCCCGAAGCCATGGAGACTGTGTAATGGCTTCGGACTGAATTCCTTTTCTCCGACTCCAATTATCTCCTCTTTGCCAGCACAACAAATTCCGGCTTACATAATTTGTTTATAGTTTCATTTCTGTCAACAACTTTTGGAGTACTACTTTACTCATTAGTTTACAAATTAGATAATTTTACCCGCAAAGATATTCTCTGTTTATCTATCTAACAAAGATTTTTTTGTTAATGTATCTGGTTTGAGATATAAAAGGATATTCACGACCCACTTTTCTTTTCTCTTGACAAAGAAGAGAAAGTTTTCATATATTAAATCGGATTAAAAAATCTGTAAATAAAAAAGGAGCAAAAAAATGAAAAATTATTTCTT
>JBFLWC010000028.1:0-2220 GCA_040758415.1 Bacteroidota bacterium
CTACTAACAAAAAATCAATTAGTTTTTTTGCAACTCACGTTTGAAATACTTACATGAAAATGTTACGAGCAGTTAGAAACGATTTGGGGTTAGCCGTTTATGAATGAGTTGTCACATCAAAAAAAAAGGGCAGCAATTGCCGCCCTTCAGAATTTAGATTTCATATTCTTTTCTTCAAGTATCTTACACATCAAAGTACAATTCAAATTCGTGCGGATGCGGGCGCAATGCCATTGGTTTAATTTCTTTTTCAGTTTTATAATTAATCCATGTTTGTATTACATCCTCAGTAAACACATCACCTTTCAATAAATATTCGTGATCATCAGCAAGAGCTTTTAACGCATGTCCTAAAGATTCAGGTGTTGAAGGAACATCTTTCAATTCTTCAGGCGATAAATCATAAATATCTTTATCTAGCGGGTCGCCGGGGTCAATACGATTCATAACGCCGTCAAGACCAGCCATCATAATAGCCGAGAATGCAAGATAAGGATTGCTCGATGGATCGGGGCAGCGGAATTCGATTCTTTTTGATTTTGGAGATGAGGAATACATTGGAATACGAATTGAGGCGCTTCTATTTCTTTGCGAGTATGCGAGATTAACCGGAGCTTCGTAACCGGGCACAAGACGTTTATATGAATTTGTTGTTGGATTAGTGAAAGCGAGAAGCGACGGTGCGTGCTTCAAAAGTCCGCCAATAAAATATAAAGCCGTTTCACTTAAACCTGCGTAA
This sequence comes from Bacteroidota bacterium, assembly GCA_040758415.1. Lineage (GTDB taxonomy): Bacteria > Bacteroidota > Ignavibacteria > Ignavibacteriales > Melioribacteraceae > Fen-1258. Next base: position 740 of record JBFLWC010000028.1, read on the forward strand.
CCACCGCCGGCAAAGAGTGGCTTGCCTTTCAACCAAAGACTAACGTGCACATGCATTCCGCTTCCGTTATCGCCAAAGATTGGTTTTGGCATGTATGTAACCGTCTTGCCGTTTTTAGTTGCTGTGTTCTTAATAATGTATTTGAACATTAACAATTGATCTGCAGCTTTTATGAGTGGCTGGAACTTCAAATCAATTTCGCATTGCCCTCCGCTTGCAACTTCGTGGTGCTGTGCTTCAACTTCAATTCCGATGTTCATAAGATTTTGAACCATCTCGTTTCTCAAATCCATTAACTTATCTGTTGGCGGAACAGGAAAGTATCCTTCTTTGTAGCGTGGCTTATATCCGAGGTTAGGATTTTCTTCACGTCCGCTGTTCCATTTGCCTTCAATTGAATCAACAGAATAGAAAGAAAAATTTGGACCGGAATCAAAACGAACATCGTCTAGAACAAAAAACTCTGCTTCCGGTCCGAAGTATGCCGTATCGGCAACTCCGGTTGATTTTAAATACGCTGCTGCTTTTTGCGCAATGTTTCGCGGGCAGCGCGTGTATTTTTCTTTTGTTGCAGGTTCGTAAACATCGCAGATGAGAGAAAGTGTTGGAGCTGCAATAAAAGGATCAACGAACATTGTTTCCGGATCGGGGATGATCAGCATATCGCTTTCGCTTATGTTTTTCCATCCGCGTATTGAAGAGCCGTCAAATCCAAATCCGTCCTCGAACGAATCTTCAGTAAGTTGATTCGATGGAACAGACGTGTGCTGCCATTGTCCTGGAAAGTCCATGAACTTGAAATCTATGAACTGGATTTTCTTCGCTTTAATAAAAGCAAGGACATTTTGCGCTGAAGAGGGAGAAGTTGTTTTCGACATAATTACTCCTTTTTTGATTGTAAGTTTAAACTCGTTGTCTCTTTAATAGATGACAAAACAAAACTTGTTATTGTTCTTGTTACACCCTGCCACGATTGAATTTTGCTTAGCAACGCTTCTAAATCTTTCGTTCCTTTAACAACTATTTTTAGAATGTGAGAACCCTCGCCCAGAATTGAATGGCACTCCAAAATTTCAGGTGTCTTTTTTACATGTTCGGAAAATTTTTCATAGCTTTTTGATGAATCCATAATTACCGAAACGAAAGCCATAATATCGTAACCAAATGCGTGGCGGTTAACTTTAGTGTAATAACCTTCAATAATGTGGTTTTCTTCAAGCTTCTTGAGCCGTTCGCTAAGCGATGGAATTGATAAGCCGACTGCCTCGGCAAGTTCGTTCCTTTTTGTTCTCCCGTGCTCCTGGAGTTTCTTTAGTATGGTTATGTCTAAGTCGTCTAACATAATTTCTCTAATTTATTTAGGTATGATGATATTTTTGACTGAAAATATAAGGCAAGAGTTTTTGAAAAGCAAATGCAAAAAATCTGTTATGCAAAAAGTTACTTTCACCGGCTGAAAAATGACTTGTGAGAATTCAATT
>JBFLWC010000029.1:0-2379 GCA_040758415.1 Bacteroidota bacterium
AAAGAATGGAACATCTGAACCAATCAGCAAAGCCAGCTCAATTAATTTATCATCTTTTAACCCGAGACGGAACATTTCATTCAGAGAAATCAAAGCCGCCGCCGCATCAGAACTGCCGCCGCCAAGCCCGGCTTGATGAGGAATTTTTTTATCAAGTGTGATTTTGACCTTAATCTTTTTTTCAGAAACTTTTTCCAGAAGATTTTTTGCTTTCACAACAAGGTTCGATTCATCACACGGAATTGAATCATCAGTGCAAATAAATTCAAATTGTTCAGCCGGTTCAAAAGTTAGGATGTCATACAGATCGTTAATAGGGTAGAATAATGTTGAAAGATTGTGATAGCCATCCTTGCGTTTCGAAAAAATATTCAATCCAATATTAATTTTTGCCGGCGCTTTAATTTCGATATACTTCATCAAACTTTTCCTTAATCGCTTTTGTGTGATCCGGATTTGAACCGCAGCATGAACCAACGAACAATGGATTCATTCTTAACAATGGTTCTATTGTTGTAACATAACTTTGAGGTTCTACTCCGCATAAAATTATTTCATCATTCACACTGTCCGCTCTGCCGATGTGGTAGCGAGGCGAACCTGAACCACAATTAAAATAAAATCCGAAATATTTTGGTAAAGGATAATTCTCTCTAAACCTCTCGAACAAATCTGCTTTGATACAATTAAATCCAATTGCTACAGGAGAAAATTCTTCAATAAATTTAACTGCTTCATACAAAGGTTCACCGCTTAAAATATTTAGTGCTTCGTCAAAGTAAAGATTAACCAAAAAGGGAAAAGTATTTTGTGAGCAAAATCTGCAAATGATTTCAATCTCGTCCCAATGACTTTGCGTTTCATTCCAAATAATATCACAGCCGTTTTCCCACAATAGCTCGATATGCTTTTTATGATTGTATTCAAGTTCGTGTTTTGAAATTGTCCGTTCTGTTTGATAACAATCTTCAGCTGGTGCGTTAGAGCCGGCAATAACTATCATTTTATCTTCCCGTGCATCAATTGCAAGCTGCACACTTTTTTTAACAAATTCTTCTAAAGAAAATTCCAAGGTCGTTTTTTTAAAAGCTGTTGGATTGGTCCGGAATGTATTGGTTGTAATTATTTCAGAGCCACTATCAATATATTCTTTATGAAGTTTTAATACCTCGTTTGGGTTAGTTAAATTAGCAAATGAAGACCAGAGTACTTTATGCGGCGCAACATTTCTTTGATAAAGAAGACTTCCAACTGCCCCGTCAAGTATGAGCGGACGATTTAAAGTCTCATGCTGCTCCATCAAATCAAATCTTTTTTGATTCACCTTTTCTCTTATCAAAATAGTTTACCGTTCCTTGAACAATTTTTTCGAGGTCAATCATTTGAACGCACTCAAGATTGTAAGGACAAACTTTTTTCCAGCAAGGAGCGCAGAACAATCCTTCTGGAAACAACTTAACACCTCTATCATATAAATCAATTTCAGTCCAACAACTCAAACCAAACCAAGCTATAACATATTTTTTGAGTGCTATTGCAAGGTGCATCCCGAAAGAATCTCCAGAGATTATTACTTGTGGAATATTTTCGTAGCAAGCACCTTTTCGAACTCCTCCGCGCGTTGGTGTATTAATTATTCTACCCAAAAATTCATTTGCTATTATATAGTTTCTCTCTTCATCCTCCGGTCCGCCAAGCAACATAATTTTAAAGCGATTAAGTGAAAGAAATTTCTCAATAAGAACTATGTGCTGTTCAATCGTCATCTTTTTATTTGGAAAAAGAGTGGAGCAGCCAGTATTAAAACCAATTATCTCATCTTCATCGTGAATATCAATTTGCTTTTTATATTCTTCAGTAAATTTTAACTCATCATCTGTAAAGTGGAAAACATAATCGTCTCGGTTGTAATCTAAATCAAATGTTTCGGCTAAATAATCCTGTCCCAATCTTTGATTAATCTTGAACTTCAGATTATCGTCCATCCCAAGTCGGTAATTGTATTCAGCACCTTTGTTTAGTGGAATAATTTGACCATGTTCATTAATACCAAAACCCATTTTTTCTTTCGCTTTAATTTGCATTGCAAGAGCTCCTGAACGCAGCGACTTATCAACGTTCATTACAATATCAAACTCAAGTAACTGAAGAAGAGCAAGATTTTCAAAATCATAAGCTAATGTTTTATCTATATAGGGATTATTTTCAATTAGTCCTAAAGCAACTTTTAGAGTGATCCAATATATTGTTGATTCTGGATATTTTCTTTTTATTGCAGGAAGTTGTGCGGTTGTCATTAACACATCTCCCATTGCATCAAGATTGATTATTAAAATTCTTGTGCCAATCGGGTTGTGTTCTTTACATCCGTGTTCCCAA
>JBFLWC010000030.1:0-3714 GCA_040758415.1 Bacteroidota bacterium
TTTTATTGCATCTGTTTTTAGAAAACTCACAATTATATTAGCAATAGTATTCCTGATTATTGATTTTTCCGATATGGGAATTAAAAGTTATGATATATTGAGAATGCTGGTTTACGGTTTAGCTATAAATTTTCTAACTGATTATTTGCTAACAAAAAGGAGATAAATATGGAATTCAAAGAGTTATTAGAATGGATGATTGGGGTGCTTGCGGTAGTATTTTATCTCATTTATATCATACTAAAAAGGAAAGAAATAAAAGAAGAAGAAACTGAAAAAGATAAAATCGACAAACTAATCTGGGCTCTTAAGGAATATTCAAATATCAATCCCGAACTGGCAAAAATTTTTAACAAATTTGGTATACTTTGATTTATAAGTTTTTCCAATCATCTCCGCTTGTGCGTAGTTCATACCATGCTGATAAACACGTTGAGCTTGTTTGAAAGCAAGAGATGCGCAAAACGAATTACCAATTTTACATATCAAGAAATAAATTGAAAAAGGAGTATATTCTTCTGATTTAACGATGTAGTTAGTATAAAATTTTTTTGGATAAACAGAAATACTGCCCTTTGGAATTCACAGCCATCTTTCCTAATTTTAGCACCAAAATTTTGAAACAAAAGGATTACAAATGGCTAACAACGAAGGCATCATTGCCCAGGTTATTGGACCCGTAGTTGATATTGATTTTCAAGACGGATACCTCCCGGAAATTTATAACGCAATTAAAATCCCCAGAAAAAATTTAGAAGGAATAGATGAAGAACTGATAGTTGAAGCCCAGCAGCATCTTGGCGAAGATAGAGTTCGCACTGTTGCTATGGATTCAACTGATGGTCTAGTGCGCGGTATGAAAGCAATTGATACTGGCAAGCCGATCTCGGTACCTGTTGGTCCGGAAACATTAGGCAGGTTAATAAATGTAATAGGTGATGGAATTGACGGACTCGGGGAAATCAAAGCTGCTAAACGTTACGCAATTCACCGCCACTCGCCAAAGTTCGAAAATCTTTCAACCCGGCAGGAAATGTTTGAAACCGGCATCAAAGTTATTGATTTGCTCGAGCCGTATTCGAAAGGGGGAAAAACAGGTTTGTTCGGCGGTGCAGGCGTTGGTAAAACTGTTATCATTCAAGAGTTGATTCACAATATTGCAAAGCAGCACGGCGGTTATTCTGTGTTTGCTGGCGTTGGAGAAAGAACAAGAGAGGGAAATGATCTCTGGCTTGAAATGAAAGAAAGCGGCGTGCTTCCGAAAACCGCACTTGTGTTCGGACAAATGAACGAGCCACCCGGTGCACGTTTGAGAATCGGTTTAACGGGATTAGCAATTGCAGAATATTTCCGCGATGAAGAAGAACGCGATGTGCTGCTATTCATTGATAATATCTTCCGTTTCACTCAAGCAGGTTCTGAAGTTTCTGCGCTGCTCGGACGTATGCCGTCTGCTGTTGGATATCAGCCGAACCTCGCTTCCGAAATGGGTGAACTTCAAGAGAGAATTACATCAACCGATAAAGGTTCTATTACATCTGTCCAAGCAATTTATGTCCCTGCAGATGATTTAACGGACCCAGCCCCTGCAACAGCATTCTCTCACTTAGATGCTACAACCGTCTTGAGCCGTCAAATTTCAGAACTTGGAATTTATCCTGCTGTTGATCCGCTCGATTCTACATCAAGAATTCTTCAGCCGGATATTGTTGGTGATGAGCATTACAAAGTTGCAAAACAAGTGAAAGAAGTTTTACAGGCGTATAAAGATTTGCAGGACATTATTAATATTCTTGGTATGGACGAACTTTCTGAAGATGATAAAATAATTGTCCGCCGCGCAAGAAGGATCCAGAGATTCTTAAGTCAGCCGTTTCACGTTGCAGAACAGTTCACAGGTTTTGCAGGCAAGTACGTAAAGATTGAAGATACGATTCGCAGCTTCAAAGAAATCTTGGAAGGGAAGCATGATAACTTGCCCGAACAAGCATTTATGTATGTAGGCACTATTGAAGAAGCTGTTGAAAAAGCTAAGAGCTTACAATGAGCCAAATGCTCGTATAAATAGCCGGAGACTTATAAATAATAATGAAAGATTTTTTTGTTGAAATAATTACACCATCGAAGTACGCTTACAAAGGGCAAGTAAAATCCATTACAGTCCCAGGAACACTTGGAAATTTTCAAGTGTTGTTTAATCACGCGCCGCTCTTAAGTTCGTTTGAAATAGGTCGTATCAATATTGAAGAAATAACCGGACAAAAACTTGAATACACAACTGGCGGTGGAACAATTGAAGTGAAAGAGAACAAAGTTTTAGTTCTTGCTGATAGTGTTGAATCTGCTGATGAGATTGATACCGAACGCGCAAAGAAAGCTTATGAAAGAGCAAAAGAAAGATTAGCAAGCAGAAACAGAGGTGATATAGATGTACTCAGGGCTGAATTATCTTTGCAGCGCGCAATAAATAGAATGAAATTTGTAAGTGCGAGTTATTAGCTGTCAGTTCTCAGCTATCAGCTATCAGTATGTTACTTATTCTGCTATTAGCTGTTCTTTACTTTTTTATTTGTGAGGGTATCTAATGGCATAGCTCGACAGTCGTCAGAACTCGATCGTAAGATCACGATAGAATCTCGTCAGACTTCGATGAACTCTGACAAGATTCTATTGAAAAACCATCACTATGTGATCAACGTGCTCACCAATTTCTGGCGTTGCTAATAACTGACAGCTGACAACTACCTTTCGAGATGATAGATTGCCAAATTTGTCCAGAGAGAATTAAATTGGTGTTCACTTACTTTCATAACTTTAATGTAAGCAAATAGCACCGGCAAATTATTTTCGATTTCGATTTGCGCCTCACCTTTGGAATCAGTTCTGATCATCGTTGTATTACCATTCTGTAGAACACGAACGGGTGCGTTAGCAGTAGTTTTACCTTTGTCGAGCACACTGAAACGAACCAAAGTTTTGCCTTCAGTTCCTTTTTTCCAAGAGAGCAGTACAAGTTCAAGCGGCAGCCCAAGAGCTGAATCCTTCGGTGAGGGGTTCATCCCGCCAACTGATGCAACCGTTTTTAAGAACCGGCTGTAGGTTTCGTGAAACTCCTCTACGCCGGGTGTTAGATAAGGTGTTGCTTCTTCTTTAGTAAGCCCGAATTCCTCTGTAAGAATGAGCTGAGCCAGATCGCGCTTGAGTTTAATTTCCCGCTGTTGGACACCTGTGGCAACAATGAGATTAGATGCAGAAGAAACCGTACCCATAATTGTTGAATCTGTAGGATCACCTTTGAGTTGTATCTTATTGCCTCCAGGTGTATACACTACAGGATCAATGAAGCGGCTCAAACCCTTTATTGGCTGCCCATCGGGAAATTTCTCTGCCACTAATGCAGTAATAAGAACATTACTCTTGCTTGTATTCCATTTTGCTGCAAGCCATGCGTCATGGGCATAGCTCTGCGCTGCCATCAATATAACAGCAGGAAAAATAATTGATAACAACTTTCGTGATTTCATAGAGTTATCTCCTTTCGAGAATTTAAGATGATTTGTTATTCGTAATATCACTAATGCGCAATGTTCGATGCAACACTAAACTTCTCTATAAATAATTTGCATGTGCGGCTTTTCTATAAAACGATAGAATATGTATAAGCTAAAGTGATAAAAGATGCCGAACATAAAAAAAAGCGGTGAACTGTAAAGC